>JBHICB010000059.1:0-7511 GCA_046759365.1 Hydrothermarchaeales archaeon (SeqCode) | reverse complement strand
GGATAGGATTGAAGAAAAAAAGAAAGAGAAAATCACAACCAACAAAGCATGAATTTGCAACTGATTCTTATGAACCGTCCTATATATTAGAAGCAAGAATATTAAAACCTATTATTAATAAAGGAGATAAACTTAATAAATTGAAGTATTTTGGTTTTGATAGAGAGGATGTTATAGAGCTTGAAATATTCATATTCGGTCATGGAAAAATAGACACGGAAAAATCATTTTTTAACACAATTTTTCCACTTGGGATTAAGGAAAAGAATCAAAGAATAGATAGAGTAAAATGGGAGGAAGTGATAGGTGCAAGTTACTTAGGCATTATTGATAAAGATCATATTAGGAGAGAATCACTACCTATAAGACGTCTTGATGCAGATGCAGGTATGTTTTTTCCTGTTCCTCCAGATGCTTATGCTAAGGCAGAAGTATATGGTAAAAAACAAGAGGCGATTTTAAGAGCTTCTGGGATGCTTTTTACTAAAAAAGAGTATAGTCCTGCACTTTCAATAAAGTTAGAAGTTCCAAAAAATATGCCAGATGGAGATCACCAAGTTAAGATACTATATTTCTATAATGACTTTAATAAATGGTATTCTGATGAAAGTGTAATTAATTTTCATGTAAACAGTTTCTATGAAAAACATTCAACATTAACACAAATAGGCATTGGATTGGCAATCATTATTTTAGTTGGTTTAATGGCTTTTATCTGGAAGGTAGTAAGTCTTATGACACTTCTAATCATTCAATAAATTTTGATCTTCTGTCCATACTTTGCTTCAATCAGTTTTAAAAGAATGACTATTAATAAAACACCTAGAATCATCCCAAGAAATAGGATCACTCCAAGTAAGGTTAAATCAGTCAACCCACCTCACCCCCCTCTGAATTCTGCCCAAATATTCCGACTTCTGCCCAAAAATTGATCGATTTTCTGTATTTTTTGGGCAAAGCCCCCATCGACGTTAACTTTATATATGAAGTTGCATTTTATGGTCTAAAACCAAGTATTTTAGTTAGATTGAATCAGGTCTAGATGAGGGTATGGCGGCCATAGTGAGGGGGCCACACCCGTTCTCATCCGAACACGGCAGTAAAGTCCCTCAGCGATTTAGGTAGTACTATAGTGCGAGAGCCTATGGGAGCCCTGAAAAGCTGCCAGCCCACTTTAGACCATTAAATGGCTTGAATTCTGTAGCCCTGGTAGTGTAGCCCGGCCTATCATACGGGACTGTCAAGGTTAGAAAAAGAGGTAGAACTAAAAGAATCCAATAATCGCAGAACTCCCGTGACTCGGGTTCAAATCCCGGCCAGGGCGCCATCCCAATTTTGAGGTAAATTGCATGAAAAGTTTGAAAAAAATCGTAATGTTCTCATTTTTTGTGATGGATTTGGCGCGGGCAATTTTCCTATGGGCCCGTAGCTCAGTCTGGCAGAGCATCTGGCTTTTAACCAGGTGGTCGCGGGTTCAAATCCCGTCGGGCCCGCTAGATATTGTTTAACGTCATCATGGAGGAGAATATTTGGGATTTGAAATATTAGATCATGTATTGGTGCCGGAACATGAGATACTAAGTGACAAAGAGGAAGAGAAGTTATTGGAAAGACATAATATCTCAAAAGGACAGCTTCCTAAAATTCTGATAACAGACTCTGTCATAAAGAAAATCAACGCCAAAGTTGGGGATGTAGTAAAGATAACCCGAAAAAGCCAAACAGCCGGGAAAAGCATGGTTTATAGGGTGGTTGTAAAGGAGTAAATTGCTATGGAGACGAAACCAATTCTTCATGCCCTCTTAAAGAAGAGGGAGCTGGTCAAGCAGCATATCGACTCATATAATGATTTTATAGAGAACAGATTACAAGAGATCGTAGACGAAACCGGAGGCATCGAGACCGAACTCGGATTTAACGTGGATTTCGGAAAGATTACAGTTCACAAGGCAGAGGTTGTAGAAGCAGAAGGATCGAAAAATAACATTACCCCTCTGGAGTCAAGGCTTAGGGATCTAAGTTACTTCTCTCCTTTAGAATTGGAGATGACGCCTGTAAAAGAGGGCAAGGTGGGTCGTACTGAGGTTATAAATATCGGGATGCTTCCTACCATGCTAAGGTCAAATGTATGCAACCTTTATGGGATGAGCAGGGAAGAGTTGATAGGGGCCGGTGAAGATCCGCTGGACCCCGGGGGATATTTTATAGTAAACGGTTCTGAGAGGGTGCTTGTCACAATAGAGGATCTGGCTCCAAATAAAATAATGCTGGAAAGAAGCAAAAAATATTCCCGCACTACAGAAGTTTCAAAGGTCTTCTCAAAAAGAAGCGGATTTAGGGCATTGTCCACCGTCCAGAAGGACAAGGATGGATTCCTCGGAGTTTCTTTTCCCTCAGTGGTGGGGTCAATACCTTTTATTATATTGATGAAAGCATTGGGGCTTGAGTCAGACCAAGAGATCGTCAATACGATTTCCGATGACCCTGATATACTCCAGAGGTTACTTGAAAATCTCGAAGCCCATCTTGATGTAAAAAACAAAGATGAAGCATTAGAGATTATAGGAAAAAAGGTGGCAGCCGGCCAGACACAGGAGTACAGATTAAAAAGAGCTGAGCAGGTCGTCGATAGATATCTTCTCCCCCACTTGGGGGTTGAATCTGAAGACAGGATCCGAAAGGCATATTATTTGGGAAGAATGGCAGAGAGGGTTTTAGAGCTAGCCCTGGGTAGAAGAGAGGAAGATGACAAGGACCATTATGCAAACAAAAGGTTAAGACTGGCCGGGGATCTGATGGAGGATCTATTCCGAGTCGCCTTTTACAATCTGTCAAGGGACATAAAATATCAGCTGGAAAGGCAGGCGGTAAGGGCCAAGGAGCCTTCTATTCCGACAGCAGTAAGGCGGGATGTCCTTACAGAGAGGATACGTCATGCCTTGGCTACAGGAAATTGGGTAGGAGGAAGGACTGGAGTAAGTCAACTTCTGGACAGAACAAATTACATGTCAGTTGTGTCTCATCTAAGGAGAGTCATCTCTCCTTTGAGCAGGTCCCAACCTCATTTCGAGGCACGAGATCTGCATCCCACGCAGTGGGGAAAGATATGTCCAAACGAGACCCCTGAAGGTCCAAACTGCGGACTTGTTAAGAATTTGGCCCTTTCAGCAGAATTTTCCACAGGCGTTGATGAAAAAGAGATAAGCCCTTTGTTGTATGATTTGGGGGTAAATCCCATCCAGAAAGAAGCAAGCTAACCTAAGGAGGAGAGATTTTGGAATTATCTAATGTATATGTAAACGGCAAGCTCATTGGAACACATCCAGACCCTTTGGATCTTGTCAAAGAGATCAAGGAACAAAGAAGATTGGGCAAGATCTCATATCAGACAAACATTGCCTACTATGACGACACCAATGAGGTCGTAATAAATACTGACGCAGGTCGAGCCAGAAGACCATTGATTGTTATTGAAAAAGGAAAACCGAAAGTTACAGAAAAGCATCTAAAGGACCTCAAGTCAGGGAAAATGACATGGGACGACCTTATTGTAAAAGGTCTTGTTGAGTATATCGATTCTGAAGAGGAAGAAAACACATTCATTGCTATAACCCTAGAAGAACTGACACCAGATCATACCCATCTAGAGATAGATCCGGCAGTCATTCTTGGTATTTGCAGTGGCGTTGTTCCATATCCTGAGCACAATTCTTCACCGAGGAATACCATGGGTGCAGGAATGGTAAAACAAGCTTTGGGATTTTATGCTTCAAATTTCAGATACAGGGCCGATACCAGGGCTCACTTTTTACACTATCCCCAAGTGTCTGCAGCAAAGACTGACATAATGGGTGCCATAGGCTATGATAACAGAGCTAATGGTCAGAATTTTGTTGTAGCCGTGCTTTCTCATCAGGGTTATAATATGGAAGATGCCATGATCTTAAACAAGGCATCCATTGAGAGGGGTCTAGGAAGGTCTACATTTTTCAGGTCATACGAATCGGAAGAAAGGAGGTATCCCGGTGGACAGATGGATATCTTCGAGATGCCAGACGAAGAGATTAGAGGTTATAGATCAGAAGAGGATTACAGTGGACTTGGCGAAGATGGTGTAATCGAGCCGGAACTCGAAGTTGTCTCTGGCCAAGTTTTGGTGGGAAAGACTTCACCCCCACGATTTCTGGAGGAGGTAAGCGAGTACGGTGTCACAAGAGAAAAGAGGAGGGAGACCTCAACAACAGTCAGATATGGCGAAAAAGGCATTGTAGACTTCGTAATGCTCTCTGAAAGTATAAACGGCAATAAACTGGTGAAGGCCAGGATAAGAGATCTAAGGATACCTGAGCTGGGTGATAAGTTCGCATCTAGACATGGCCAGAAAGGCGTCATAGGACTGATAGTTCCTCAAGAGGACATGCCCTTTACAGAGGACGGAATAACACCTGATTTGATTATAAATCCCCACGCGATTCCATCGAGGATGACAGTAGGTCAGGTTCTCGAGATGATCGGTGGTAAAGTTGGGGCACTGGAAGGGAGAAGGATCAACAGCAATGCCTTTTCTGGAGAAAGGGAAGAGGCCCTGAGAAAATTACTGGTGGAGAACGGTTTCAAGAACAACGGGAGGGAGGTTATGTATGATGGCATAACCGGGGAGATGCTTGAAGCCGAGGTATTCGTCAGCATTGCGTATTACCTAAAGCTCCATCACATGGTGTCGGGCAAGATGCACGCAAGGTCTCGGGGTCCTGTTCAGGTCCTTACAAGGCAGCCGACAGAAGGCAGGGCAAGGGAGGGCGGTCTTAGATTTGGTGAAATGGAGAGGGACTGCTTGATAGGATACGGTGCTTCGTTGCTTCTAAAAGAGAGGCTTTTGGATGAATCTGATAGATATCTGATGCAAGTCTGTGAGAATTGCGGTTCAGTGGCAGTCTATGACAAGATTAGGGGTTCTGTATATTGTCCCATATGCGGACGGGGCATGGAAACAGCGACGGTTGAGGTTTCCTATGCCTTTAAGCTTTTGCTGGACGAATTGAAAGCCCTTGCGGTAAACCCCCGCTTGATTTTGGGTGATAAAGCATGAGGTGCTGAAATGATAACGATTCCAAGAAAGATCCAGGGCATTAAATTCGGTCTGCTCTCGCCCACAAACTTAAGAAAAATCTCAGAGGTTAGAGTGGTTACCGCCGATACTTATGATGAAGACGGATACCCCATAGAAGGCGGTCTAATGGATCCAAAGCTGGGAGTGGTGGATCCGGGTTTGAAATGCAAGACCTGCGGTGGCCGAGTTGGCGAGTGTCCCGGCCATTTTGGACATATCGAACTTGCTAGACCTGTTGTTCATGTAGGATACGCAAAGCTGATATATAAAATTCTAAAATCCGTTTGTAGGAACTGTGGACGTTTAAAACTGACTGATGACCGAGTTAAAGAGTATGTTGAAGAGATCAGGAAGGCCAGAAAAATTGGTAAAAATGAAAGCGCTATTGTAGAAGACCTTTTCAAAACAGCTAAGTTGGTTAAGAAATGCCCACATTGCGATGAGGAGCTATTTGAGATAAAGTTTGATAAACCAACCTCATATCTCGAAGAGAAAAATAGACTATCTTCAATGGATGTTAGAGAGAGGTTGGAGAAGATAAGGGATGAAGATCTTGAAGCAATAGGATTTGATAAAGAAGTGGCCAGACCCGAGTGGATGATCTTGACGGTTTTGCCCGTCCTGCCAGTAACAGCAAGACCTTCCATAACATTGGAGTCGGGTGAGAGGAGCGAGGACGATCTAACTCACAAACTCGTTGACATCCTAAGAATCAATCAGAGGTTAAATGAAAACATCGAGGCAGGCGCCCCTCAGCTCATTGTCGAAGATCTCTGGGAATTACTCCAGTACCACGTGACAACCTATTTCAACAATGAAGTCGCGGGAGTTCCTTCAGCCAGACATAGATCTGGAAGGCCGCTTAAAACACTGGCACAACGTCTAAAGGGCAAGGAAGGACGCTTCAGGAGTAATTTATCGGGGAAGAGAGTCAATTTTTCAGCCAGAACTGTAATCTCTCCTGATCCAAATATCAGCATAAATGATGTGGGGATACCCGAAGCTATCGCCAGAGAGCTTACTATACCGATTAGAATTACCCCTATGAACTTTGATTATGTAAAAGGTTTGATTGAAAATGGACCAAAGAACTATCCCGGCGCCAATTATGTAGAGAGGCCGGACGGTCAAAGGATAAGTCTAGCCAGAGTCAAAAACACCGAGTAGATCTTGGATAGGTTAGAGATGGGCTGGAAGGTACACAGACATCTACAAAATGGGGATGTCGTGTTATTCAATCGCCAACCTTCTCTGCACAGAATGAGTATAATGGCCCATGAGATCAAGGTGATGCCCTACAAGACCTTTAGACTCAACCTTTGCGTATGCCCACCATATAATGCCGACTTTGACGGAGATGAGATGAATCTGCATGCTATTCAAGGTGAAGAGGCAAGAGCAGAGGCTAGGGTTTTGATGCGTGTTCAAGAGCAGTTGTTATCTCCAAGATTCGGCGGACCAATAATTGGGGGAATACACGACCACATATCCGGAGCGTTTTTGTTTACAAGAAGTAATACCAAATTCAAGGAATCCGAAGCATATCAAATTCTTTATGTGGCCGGAGTAGACGGCCAGCTTACTGATCCTGTCACTGAAAATGGGGAAAATTACTATTCTGGAAAACAGCTTTTCAGCCTTCTTCTGCCGAGCGATCTAAATCTGACATACAAAGCAAAAGTGTGCAAGAAATGCGAGCAGTGCCTGGCAGAGGAATGTGCTGAAGACGCTTATGTCGTCATAAGAAACGGAAAATTACTTTCAGGAGTGATGGATGAAAAGTCATTTGGTGCATTTGCTGGGGAGCTTTTGGATAGGCTGGTAAAAGACTACGGCACAGATATTGCCAGAAAGTTCCTTGACAAAGCCACTAAGCTTGCTATAATAGATATATCCAGAAATGGCTTTTCAACAGGAATAGACGACGAAGACCTCCCCTTGGAAGCCGAAGAAAATATAGGGGAAATACTTAATACATCAGAAGAAAAGGTTCAAGACCTGATCAGTGCCTATCAAGAGGGGATCCTAGAACATCTGCCAGGAAGAACTCTAAAAGAAACCTTAGAGATGAGGATAATGGGCGTACTCAGCGAGGCAAGGGACAAAACAGGGGACATAGCAAGCGAATATTTGACAAAAGAAGCCGAGAAACTAGGGGCCGACAATAGTGCCGTGTTAATGGCTACCACTGGTGCAAGAGGAAGTCTACTAAATCTAACACAAATGGCCGCATGCATAGGGCAACAGGCAGTTAGGGGAGAAAGGATCACTAGAGGTTATGCGGGTAGGACCTTACCGCATTTCAAGAGGGGAGATCTTGGGGCAAGGGCAAAAGGATTTGTCAAGGCAAGTTACAAGAAAGGCCAGGACCCCTTGGAATACTTCTTCCATGCCATGGGTG
>JBHICB010000058.1:0-7618 GCA_046759365.1 Hydrothermarchaeales archaeon (SeqCode) | reverse complement strand
AGAAGTTATGAAGATGCTTGTCGGATCCTATTCACTGACTCTACTTGTTGATGATACGTTGATAGGTGTCAGGGACCCCCTTGGCATTAGACCTCTCTGCCTGGGAAAGGTGGACAATACACATATAATTGCATCGGAAACGGTTGCGTTGGATGCTATAGGCGCCGAATATGTTAGAGATGTCAAGCCCGGCGAGATAATTGTCATCAACGACGATGCTATCAACAGTTACAGGCCTGTCAAATTCGACAAAAAAGCTCACTGTATGTTTGAATATGTATACTTTGCAAGGCCAGATTCTACCTTGAATAAGGTTCCAGTCTACAGTGTTAGAGAGAGGTTGGGAGGGATACTTGGGGAAGAGGACAATATAGACGCAGATTTTGTTACTGCGATACCAGATTCTGCAATACCCTTTGCATTAGGATATTCGAGAAGCTCTGGCATTCCATATCGAGAGGGCTTGATAAAGAACAGATACGTAGGCAGAACATTCATACTGCCAGATCAAAAAGCAAGAGAACTCGCAGTGCGGTTCAAACTAAACCCCATGGGATCCGAACTTAAAGGAAAGAAGGTAGTTCTATTCGATGACAGCATCGTCAGGGGGACGACCTCCAAAAGAGTCATAGGAATACTAAAGGCAAGCGGAGCCGAAGAAGTGCATATGAGAGTCGGCTGTCCACCAATAGTATCACCTTGCAACCTAGGCATAGATATGCCCACCAGAGAAGAACTCATAGGATCGGCAAAAAGTGTTGAGGAGATAAGAAAGAGCATTGGAGCTGACTCCCTTAAATACTCAACTATAGAAGGGCTAAAAAAAGCCATTGGATTGGATGAGGATAAACTCTGTCTGGGCTGTCTGACAGGCGAATATCCGGTCGAAGTGTCGAAGTATAAACAGGTTGTATTGTCTTCTTTTATCAGTCGTTAAACTTCATTTAGAAGTCGAGGGCTCGTAGCTCAGCTTGGAAGAGCACCCGCTTGGCATGCGGGAGGCCCCGGGTTCAAATCCCGGCGAGTCCACTCTTTTTCTTTATAAAATACTACATTAAAAAGTGGACTTTCCGATGCGCATAAAGGCAAAGGTTTAAGACATCGAAGATAATTACATATTTGCAAAAACGCCCTTGTAAACCTTAGGTATATTATAGATTTAAAAAAATAGAGGTTTTAACAAAATATAGGCCGGAGAGGCATGAACAAACTGATGGCTAGTTTAGTTACAGGAATGCTAATTTTAGCTTGGGCGTCGTTACCTGTTAATTCAATAGAAAACACACGTGTTGATATCATCCATTAATCTAAATCCCTTCTCCTGGGGTGAAGACCGGCATCACCACCGGCGATGGAAGGCCCATATGCCTGGTGGTATCAAATATCACTGCAACGATGTTGGTAAATATCGTGTTAATCGCTTGTTTTTGAGCCTCTTTATCACTTGTCCAGTTTTCATCAATTTCCTTAAGCTTTTTTAAGGTCTCAGAGAAATATATCTTACCCTGGACCTTTATACTTCCGATATTCTCAAGATAGGATATAATAAACGTAAATTCTACCTCTAGGAGTTTTTCTTTCTTGATTATCTTCCTGGCCCCATAGTCGATTTTATAGTCTAACTTATATTTTTCAATCTTCTCTGATTCTATATTCCTTTTGCATTCCAAGCTTTCAATGGTATACCTACGAATCATTCAACCACCTTCCACGGTTAGTCTCTATCGGTCAAGAAACCATATATATAGCTTTTCTATGAAACATCGGATTGTAGTTCCTCACCACAAGAAATGGTTGAACACCCTTATGAAAAGTGTCCAATATGTTATGGGGAACTACATATGAAACATCGGATTACAAATATTCTTTTTTCAATTTTGTTTGTATTGGTTAGGCAAGCTTAATTAGGCATGCCTAATAATATTGAGTGATTAATATGCATGACCATGGAACCGCAGGTGAAAGCCTTCACGGACTAAAGAAACTGGCACTTGTAGGAAGGAAGAGGCCAGAAACGTGATAAGAAGACACAGACTCGCAGAAAGTCTCCTAGTCGACGTCTTGGAGGCCAAAGAAGAGAGTGTCGAAGCAATCGCATGTGAGTTCGAGCATGTCCTGCCAAGGGGGATAGACGACAGCATATGCACGCTTCTCGGCCATCCAAGATTCTGCCCAGATGGCAATCCCATATCCCGGGGTGGATATTGCACCGAAGACAGAGAGATTGTAAATCAGATCATATCCTCACTATCTGAACTGGCGCCTGGAGAAGAGGGGAAAATAGCATATATGACCACCAAGAAACACAGGAGGATGCAGAAACTCATGGCCATGGGCGTCCTGCCTGGTGTAACAGTTAAACTCATACAGAGTTTCCCTTCCTTCGTCTTAGAAGTTGAGGAGACACAGATAGCCTTGGATAAAGAGATAGCCGAAGAGATATTTGTAAGAAGAGGAAGGAGGCAGAGAAGATGAAGCTCTCCCCAAATGTAGAGGAATATCTGGAAACTCTGTGGATCATGGAAGAAAAAGGGAAAAAAATAGCAAAGATAAGTGAGATAGCAGAGGAACTTAAAATAGCACCTCCAAGCGTAGTAGAGATGTCAAGGAAGATGGAGGGCAAAAAACTCGTTGAATACAAGACTCGAGAAGGTATTAAACTGACTGAAAAGGGACGGGGGGTTGCAAGACAAATTGTCAGAAATCACCGCCTAACTGAACTTCTTTTAACAGACATTCTTCATATGGACATTGATGAGGACGCCGTCTGTGGACTCGAACATTATATATCAGAAGAGATCTCGGATGCTGTATGCACCAATCTAAATCATCCCAGAATATGCCCCCATGGCCATAAAATACCACCCGGTAAATGCTGCGAACGAATCTCTTAATTCCTAATCTCAATATCTGTAGATACGTCTCTTAGCGTTTCCTTACTTTTAAAGAATGGCTCCCTACGTTTCATGGCCTCTTTGAATATTTCAATTAGCTCTGAATCAGAGGCACCAGCCCTCAGGGGAGTGAGAAAATCTACAAGATTATCCTGCCGCATCAAGCACGGTTTGAACTTGCCATCTGCGGTAATTCTCATTCTAGTACAATTAGCACAGAAATTTGTATTGTGCATGGGAAAGACTACTTCCACCTCTGTACCCCGATCTAGGATGTACTTTGTCCTCCCTTGCATAAACTTTCTTACATAGACATCGGTGGCCTCCCTCTCAAACTCTTCCTCTAGAGGTTTAAGATCATAGAAATACTTCTTGAAGAAGTCCTTACTGTATTCGTTCTCCATCAGCCCTATCAACTGCAAAATTGCTCCGGTCTCGGAAGCAAATTTGATCATGTCCTTTATCTCATCTGTGTTAACCCCTTTCATGGCCACCATATTAAGCTTCACAGGGTTTAGATCCACAGCAATAGCTTTTTTTATGCCGCTTATAACTCGATCTAGGGTTCCTTTTGTAAGTTTAGAAAAGACCTCCGGTCTTATGCTGTCCAAGCTGACGTTTACCCTGTCAAGACCGGCATCTTTGAGGTCTTTGGCGTGCTCATCCAACAGAAATCCATTGGTGGTCATGGAAACGTCTTTAATACCTCTTGTAGATGATATGACATCAAAGATGTCACAGACATCGTTCCTTAAAAGCGGCTCCCCACCGGTGACTTTGACCCTTCTGACACCATAATCAGCACACATTTCGACAATCTTTTCGATCTCTTGAACATTCATCTCGCTATTATTGTCCTTGGGAATCCCCTCCTGATGGCAGTAGAGACAGTCAAAATTGCATCTAGATGTGATCGAGATCCTAAGGCTCCTCAACGGCCTTCCAAACCGGTCATAAATCATCGCCATGTTATTGGCACCATTTCAAAGACATTGTAAATACATTTTGTTATAACGAGCGAAAAGTTAAACAAATTAAAAGAATTATTCCCTTGCGTGTTTTATCAGATGTTTTACTTCCTTTGATATAATCTTCAATGCGGTCTGCACCGCATCAGGCGAACCTGGAACCGCAAAAATAACAACCCTTTTACTTACACCTGCAGTTACCCTTGTCAGCATAACAGATGTGCCGATTTTTTCAAAGCTTGCTTTTCTAAAAAGCTCTCCAAAACCATCGATCTTTTTCTCGATTATCCCATCCAAGGCCTCGATAGTAACGTCCTTGGCGGTAATGCCAGTCCCGCCGGTACATACTACAACATCAATACCTTCCGTCCCCACCATCTCTGAAACCTCATCGGCGATCATGTCCCTGTCATCTGGCAGGATAACATAATCTACAGCTTTGTACCCCTCTTCTGTCAATTTGTCCAAAATCAATCTACCCGAGATATCCCCAGCATTGCCTTTTTCTTTTTGGGCCTTATATCTTGAATCTGAGATAGTGATTACACCAAAACCTATCTCTTTTGGGGCCTTCTCTTTGTGCTCTTGGGTTGTTTCACTCATCACCCTCCCCCTTTATCTTCTCAACTACTCTAATATCGCTAATTCTCGTTACTGGATATTGCCCCCTCTTGTCCTTTTCAACTGCTTTTACCATGTCCCAGACGGTCAAAAGAGCTACTGAGACGCCGGTTATGGCCTCCATCTCCACGCCTGTTTTGCCGAAGCTTTTGACTTCGACTGTTGCCTCGATCTCATCGTCGATGAAATCAAAGTCCACATTTACACTTGTAATTGGGATGGTGTGGCACATAGGTATAATATCTGGCGTGCTCTTAACAGCAAGTGTGGCGGCAACTTGAGCGGTGGTTAACACATTGCCCTTTTCGACCTTGCCTTCTTGTATCAGATCTACTGTCGAACCTTTAAGTTTGATCCTGCCTTTAGCCTTCGCTGTCCTTAGGACATTTTTTTTATTTGAAATGTTGACCATCTTCACGCCTTCATCATCGACATGAGTAAGCTTCACTTTTATTCCTCATCAGGCTTTATCAGTTGCTTGATACTTAAATTTTCCTTGGTCGTATAATTGGCTTGAAATATTAAGAAGGAGTAGGTAACTCTTCTAAAACAGCTTTAATTAAAGGTAATGGAGTCTAATTATAACAATACCCTAAGTAGATCGATATCCCTTACCAAACCTATAGTTTTGCCTTCTGCATCTATTACTGGCACCTGTTCTATCCTATGCTTGTCCATCTTCTTAGCTAGTTCAGATACCGACGTATTTTTGGTTGCACTGACGACTTTCTCTGGTACTATCTCACTCACTTTGATATCCGGGATCTCGAGTTTTCTAGTTGTAACATAGATAATGTTCTTGCTATCCCATCCCCACACATCACCTTCTGTGCCACCGGACATCTCGGACTTTTTTGTTGACTCTTCAAGTTTTACGACCTTTAGAAAATCTGAGTCAGCAATCATTCCATAAAGTTTTGCGTCTGAATCCAACACTGGAAGGGCTCTTGACCCGGATAAACGCATTATCTCAGTTGCCACTTTAAGAGGGGTGTCCTTCCATATACAGGGAAAACGCTTTACCATGTACTTTACGACCTTTTCTTTTGAATTCATCTTGGAGATCATCTTCCAGACTACATCTTCTGTTGTGATTATACCTACAAGCTTCTCGTCCACAACAACCGGTAGCCTCTTGAAACCCGCAACCGAGAATATTTTGGCTATCTCCTTGATATCCGCATCGGGAGTTGTCGTGATAACATCCTTGGCCATCAATAATGCAAGCTGATTCTCGTCAGGCTTTCTGGTGAAATCGCTCCTTGTTACTATCCCTGCAAGTTTTTTTGTGTTCTTTTTTACAACCGGTAAGCCCGAGATATCGTGTTGGATGATTAAGTTTAAGGCTTCCTCACCGGTACCCGGCACTTCTGCATATATGACACCCTTATTCATTATGTCCTTGACTTTCATGAAATCTCCTCAGGAAATTATTCAAAGAGAATTTGGTGGAAAAGATTCGTTGTAAACGATATGCTACTCTTACATACTTAGCCAAGTGTCTGCGCGATACATTACACCGTAATCCCTATTTTCCACTTATGTCTGTCATTGGTCGGGGTTTCTTATTATATCTTTTGGTATTTTAATGTGATTTTTTCAATTTTATGTATAACTTATATATAAAACTGGCTTCGTTGGGATTGGTATATCGCATTAATTTTTTATCATACTACCATTTTTAATTACTGCCCTGATGTCACTGCTATCTGATCTATGGACAAGTGATAATATAGGATCGGTAGTATATGCCCTTTTCTTGATTATGGTAAAGTCGGCAATGTTGCCCTCCTTTATGGAGTTGTCCGGCAGGCCAAATATCCTCCTGCCGTTTATAGTGGCCCCTTTTAGGACCTCCTTTGCATCAAACATGTGATCTTTGTATATGCCCCTAATTATCTTGAAGGTAAATTCCATCTCCCTGAACATGTCAGGAGAATTTACCATTACATTATCTGTTCCCAGAGCCACCAAAGTGGAACAGAAAAGCTCTTTTAGTCTCGGAATGCCCACCCCAAGCATCGCGTTCGCCCTAGGGCAGAGGATTACTGGTATACCTGCCTCTATTGTTCTTTCCAAGCCCTCACCATCAACGTTGGTTAAATGTACCACAAAATCAGGCTTTATCGCCAGGGCCTTGTTTAGATCGTCTTCTACTTCACCTACATGGACTCCGAGAAGTTTCGAACTTCTCTTTACAGCGTTTGAGATCTTTTTTAATTCTTCCTCGGTATGCTCTTTAACGCTACTGACACCTATTCCGTCACAATTATCCAATACTTTACCAAGGTCGTCTGAGTTTGGCCTTCCCATTATCTTGCAATCGATAGGCGTTTTAAGAGCGGATTTTAACTGTTTAATACCTTCTAAACCCCCTTCCCTAAAATCACAAAACGCTGTGGTTCCCCCCCTAAGCATTTCTTTTAAAGTGGCCTGAATCGCCTTAGGTACTTCAGAGCTTCTCTCTTCTAAAGTTCGCTGCTTAATCCCCCCTTTGCCTACCCTTTCCTCAATGTTACTGTATGCGCCTAAATCTTTCGCTACAGAATCCCCTATATGCATATGTGAATTCATAAAAGAAGGGAAGATAATTCCGCCTTTAACATCAGTATTTTTACCAAAGTAGCTTCCCTCTCCTACCTCATAGATATTTTTGCCTTCAACAACCACATAGCCTTCTACGATCTCTAAGTCCTCTCCATATAAAATGGTTGCATTCACAAATACCTGCTTCATTTCAAAGACCGTTGATATATAATGGAAATGACTTAAAAATATTGGCTTTTATCTGCTATTTGGGCAAAAACTTATCTAGCTTATTTTAAAAATAGCTTTAAGGTGGTATATGATATATATGGACTGGGAAACACTACTTGCGTTTTCTGGAATGTACAATGTTGATGGTAGGTAGTTTTTTCTATCTATTGATATTCAGCAAAAGGATGATGGAATTTCAAAAGACGATGGTCAATTTCCAGGGGCATCTTTTGGAAAAGTGTTTGAAACACTTTTGCGACTTGTGAATCCAAGCTCTTTTCTAGTTTTGCCCTGCCATTCACCCCAGTATATTTCTCTTAAATCTTTCACAAATTTAATCGGGACATTTTGATGGAATTTGACGATTTCTTTTGCAGT
>JBHICB010000057.1:0-7648 GCA_046759365.1 Hydrothermarchaeales archaeon (SeqCode) | reverse complement strand
AAAATATCATGAAGAAATCAAAATCCACAAACCCTCTATTGTTATCAGAGATAGAAAAATTGACAAAAAATTCGCGCGAAAAAAAGGCCCAGATTTGGCGCGACTTAGCAAAGAGACTCTCCAAGGCATCAAGTGGGAGAACAGAGGTTAATGTAGGCAAAATAAGCAGACATACCCAAAAGGGCGAAGTGGTGGCGGTACCTGGCAAAGTACTTAGTGCCGGCAGTATAGACCACCCAGTAACTGCAGCAGCCTTCTCTTTTTCAAATAATGCCAAGGAAAAGATAACTGCAGTCGGGGGGAAGTGCCTCTCCCTAAGTGAGTTGGCATCCAAAAATCCCAAAGGTAAAAATATAAAGATCATAGGATAACCACGATGAAAGTAATAAACGCCGATAATCTGATCATGGGAAGACTCGCCTCTGTAGTGGCAAAGGACCTTTTAAAAGGCGAGGAAGTAGTCATCGTAAATGCAGAAAAGAGTGTTATATCCGGATCACGAAAATCCATCCTGGAAAAGTACGCCCATAGGATGGAACGAAAGAGCATCATAAACCCCCAGAGATTCGGACCAAAATTCCCCAGAAGGCCTGACGGTATATTAAAAAGGGCGGTAAGGGGCATGCTACCCTACAAATCCTCTCGAGGACGTGAGGCCTATAAAAGGCTGAAAGTCCATGTAGGCATGCCAGAAGAATATGACGACAAAGCCGCAACCATCAAAGGAGTGAATGCTAAAAAGCTCAAGGCATCCAAATACATCGAGATTGGAGATATTAGTAAATTCTTGGGATCAAAGTTTTAAGGTGATTTAATGGACTTAATTCAGACAAGTGGAAAAAGAAAAACAGCTATCGCAAGGGCGACGATAAGGAAAGGAAAGGGCAGGATAAGGATAAACAAAAAGCCCCTTGAAATATTAGAGCCCGAGGCCTACAAAATGAAGATCCTTGAGCCTTTGATATTGGCGGGAAAACTTGCAGACATGGTCGATATCGATGTAAATGTCCGCGGCGGCGGTGTCATGGGCCAGGCAGAAGCAACGCGCACGGCAATAGGCCGGGCCTTAATACAATTTTCTAATAACATAGAACTAAAGAATAAATTTTTAGAATACGACAGGACGATAATAAAAGGCGACCCTCGGAGGAAGGAGACAAAAAAATACGGTGGAAGAGGCGCCCGGGCAAAGAAACAGAAATCTTATAGGTGATCAATTTGATAATTCCAGTAAGATGCTTTAGTTGTGGAGGAGTGGTCGCAGATAAATACGAGGAGTTTAAAAAGAGGATAGATGATGAAAACCCCAAGGATGTGTTGGATTCATTGGGTGTAAAAAGGTACTGTTGCAGGAGGATGATTCTAAGTCAAGCCGATTTCATCGATGAACTTATAGAATTCGATGAAAAGGGATCGGAGTAGACTTTATTAAGGGGCCGTAGGGTAGCCTGGTCCATCCTCGGAGACTGGGGGTCTTCGAACCCGAGTTCAAATCTTGGCGGCCCCATCATAGTGGAATATCGTAATGAACATGATGTACAGGAGGAGAAAACATGAAACTTACCAGATTTGAAAGGGCGAGGATTATGGGAGCGAGAGCCCTGCAGATATCCATGGGCGCCCCTATTTTAATAAAAATTTCTGAGGATATCAAGGACCCCTTAGTTATAGCCGTGAAGGAACTGGAAGCAGATGCGATACCCATGACGGTGAGGAGAAACCTGCCCCCGAAAAGGGAATACGGAGCGGCGTTCGAGAAGGAGGAAGAGGAAAAATCAGATGAATCCAACGATAATTGAAGACATAAAAGCCAGGAAGATCCTAGACAGTCGGGGAAATTGGACCATCGAGGTTGATGTGATTACAAGAACTGGTTTTGGAAGGGCATGTGCACCAAGTGGGGCCAGCACCGGCACGCATGAAGTCATAGCCTTCCCAGAAGCAGATGTTGAGAAATCCTTGATAGAGCTGGAAGAGATCGTGATTCCAGAGCTAATCGGCACGGATGCTGAGGAGCAGGAAGTTGTAGACGAAGGCCTTAAGGAATTGGATGGTAGCCACAATTTCTCGAATATTGGGGGAAATGCCTCAGTGGCCCTTTCACTTGCCAGTGCAAAAGCAGCAGCCTCTTCTTATTATATGCCATTATACCAATACCTTGGTGGCAATTTAACAGTGGAGTTGCCCTATCCACTGGGCAATGTCATCGGCGGCGGGGCACATGCTAAAAATGCAACAGACATCCAGGAATTTTTGGTCGTTCCGATTGGTGCAAAAAATATTGTTGAAGCATTATTTGCAAACGCTGAAGTCCACAGGAGGGTAAAGGCATTATTGGGCGACAGGCTCAAGGGCTTTATAGGTGGAAAGGGAGACGAGGGCGCTTGGGCTGTGAGTCTGGGAAATGAAGAGGCATTTGAGATTGTAAGCAAGGCTTGTGAGGAAGTTAGAGACAGCACAGGTGTAGATGTGAAGGTAGGCGCAGATGTTGCAGCCACTGAATTGTGGGATGAAGAGAAGGAGAAATATGTCTACAATAAAGAGGATAAAGAGCTCGACTCAGGAGAGCAGATCGAGTACATGAAGGAGCTTGTCGATAATTATAATCTGTTTTATCTAGAAGACCCTATAATGGAGGAGGACTTTGAAAGTTTTGGAGAGCTAACAAGAAAGACAAACTGCCTGATATGCGGTGATGACCTTTATGTAACAAACACAAAGAGGATCAAAAAAGGAATAAAAGTTCACGCCACAAACAGCGTGTTGATAAAGCCTAACCAGATAGGGACCTTGACTGATACATATAAAGCAGTCAAATTGACCAAGAACCACAATCTCACACCCATTATGTCTCATAGATCTGGAGAGACCGTAGATGAGACTATTGCACATTTGGCTGTGGGCTTTAACTGTCCGTTGATAAAAACAGGCGTTGTCGGAGGGGGCAGGATAGCAAAGTTAAACGAACTTATAAGGATAAGCGAGGAGCTAGGGCAAAGAACAAAGATGGCCCAGCTACCGATTTAAAGGAGATATCTTATGGTTGAGTTGTTGACTTCTTTAGACAATTTTCTTGCAGCGGGGATTCATATCGGAACACAGCAAAAGAATGCAGACATGAAACCTTTCATATACCGAGTCAGGAGTGATGGATTATATGTCTTGAACGTAAGGGTGACGAATGAAAAGTTGGGAATAACATCTAAATTTCTGGCAAAATTTGATCCAGGGAAAATACTGGTTGTATCGAGGAGGCAGTATGGCCAAGCCCCCATCAATCGATTCGCAAAACTCACCGGTGCCACGGCCTTGGAAGGTAGATTTATACCTGGTACTTTGACGAACCCAAATCTTCCAGGATTTATTGAGCCTGAGGTCTTGGTGATCACAGATCCCCGGGGAGATGAGCAGGCGTTAAAGGAAGCCAACAGCATCGGCATCCCAACAGTTGCGCTATGCGATACCGACAATTCTTCCAGCGGTGTGGATATAGTTATCCCGACAAATAATAAGGGTAAAAAGGCATTGATCTTAATATATTGGTTACTGGCAAAGACCACGCTTGAAGAGAAAGAGTCTTTGCCTGAAGATTTCCCCTCTCTTGAGGAATTTAGTGGAAGCTAGGAAAAAAGGGAGATGTTATGGTCCGGAGTCCTTCGGTTGCAGGACAATTCTACAGATCAGAACCAGAAGGATTGAAAAATCAAGTAGAGTCAATGTTCCTGCACGATCTGGGTCCTGGAAAATTGCCAGATAAGGGTGGCGAGGGAGAAAGGGACATAGTCGCATGCGTGGTTCCTCATGCAGGCTATATGTATTCGGGTCCAGCTGCAGCCCATGTTTACTTCGAACTTGCAAAGCAGAAGAAACCGGAAACCATCATAATTTTGGGGCCCAACCACCATGGTTACGGAAGCCCTATAGCCACAACAAAAGAACCTTGGACCACGCCTTTAGGAACAGTGAACGTCGATGAAGATGTCGCCGATTCATTGTGGAAGGGCTGCGATATCGTGGATTTAGACGAACTTGCTCACAGGTATGAGCACTCCCTGGAAGTGCAGATACCTTTTCTCCAATACATTTATGGCGACTTTAAATTCGTGCCCATTATCCTGGGTATTCAAGACCTAAAGGTAGCAGTTGAGATCGCCAGTTGCCTATCGAAGATCCAAAAAGATATATTAGTCATCGCCAGTAGTGATTTTACACATTACGAATCAAGCATAAAGGCAAAACATAAAGACGAGAAAGCGATAGAGGCTATTCTAAATCTGGATGAAGAGAAGTTCATAAACACTGTGTATAATCTAAACATCTCTATTTGCGGATACGGCCCGATAGCTGTTGCCATATCTGTAGCAAAGAAATTGGATGCGACAAAGACAAAACTCTTAAAATACATGACAAGCGGCGATATCACAGGAGATCAAAGCCAAGTTGTAGCTTATGCGGGGATAGTATTTCAGAGGGGTTGAGTCCAAAGTTATAAATGGACTTTAATCTTATTTTAAAAAAACAATTTTAAAAGGGAATATAATGATATCAGTTTCAGCTCCAGGAAAAGTACATTTGATAGGGGAACATTCTGTAGTTTATGGGGAACCAGCAATAATTGCAACCATCGGGATGAGGGCCCATGTGAAAGCAGAAATTTCAGAGGATGTCGAATTAAATTCTATCAATTTGGGTAAAGAAGCCACTTTCGATATAGAGGAGATAAGAGAGTTCACAAAGAAGATGAACAAGCAGTGGAAAAGCTGTTATGCAATAAAGGATTTTTCTTCATTGACACAACACCTCAAGGAGAAGCGTTTGAACCCCCTCGCGTTGGCAGTGGGGAAAAGCCTTGAGCTTTTGAATGTCCCATCAGGAATCTCTGTTGAGATCAACACAGAGATACCCATTAATGCCGGTTTGGGTTCGTCTTCGTCCATGGCAGTAGCGGTTTCAAAGGCCATCTCAGAAGCATATGATAAACATCTTACAAAAGATGAGGTCAACAAAATCGCATACCAGATAGAGAGGTTCAATCATGGAACGCCTAGCGGCGGTGACAATTCCACCTGTTGCTATGGAGGCTTTGTCTGGTTCCAAAAAGGAGATGAAAATATCGTCAACCCTTTGAAAAAGGAGATTCCCAACAAAATAGAAAACTTTGTGATAGTATATGTTAAAGAACCTGAAAAAACAACAGGAGAGCTTGTCCAACTGGTTGGTTCCCTCAATCCGGAGATAAGAAGCCCAATAATAAAGAGATTAGGGGAGCTCACGCACGAGATGAGAAGTGCACTACAGAGTAAGGATTCAGGAAAATTAAAGAGAATAATAAACCAGGCACAAGAAAATTTAATAAAACTGGGTGTCTCGATAGATGAGATAGATCAACTTCACGATGAAGTAAAGAAGATAGGCGGCGCTTCCAAACTCTCAGGAGCAGGCGGCGGAGGTGCGATGATCTGCTATCATGATAATCTACAAACTCTAGTCGATCTAATCTCTGACTTGGGATACACTGCGTTGAAAACGGATCTGGGAGCAGAAGGAGTTAGGATAGAGATATGATAATCCTGAAACTGGGCGGAAGCCTGATAACAGACAAAACAAAAAAGTTTTCTGTAAGGCATGAAGTCCTAAAAAAGTTGGCAGAAGAAATAAAATCAGGGACAAAAGATGAACTTCTCATAGTTCATGGCGGCGGGTCTTTCGGCCATCCTATAGCGGATGAATACGGCCTTAACAGAGGTTTTAAAGATAAAGATCAAATAAAAGGAGTAGCCCTGACAAGGAAAGCCATGGATGAGCTCAACCTTTATGTGGTTAAAGCATTGGTAGATGCGGACATTCCTGCAGTCGCAGTTCAACCATCATCCAATATAATATGTAAAAATGGGAGGATTGAAGAGATAAACATCTCAACAATAAAAAGATTCATCAAAATGGGCATGGTGCCGGTATTGTATGGGGATGTGGTCTTGGATACTAAACTGGGCTTCTGCATTCTATCAGGGGACCAGATAATCTCCTACCTTGCAAGGTATTTAAAACCGAAGAGGGGCATCTTGTGCGTAGACGTTGATGGCATTCATGACAAGGACCCAAAGGGATTTAAGGATGCAGTATTGATAAAAGAGATAAATAAAACGAATAGAGATAAAGCACTGTCCAAGCTGGAAGAGACCCCCGGAGATGTTACTGGGGGTATCAAAGGAAAAGTGTTGGAGTTGATAAATCTAGCAGACAGCGGTGTAGAGTCAATCGTGATAAACGGTCTTGTTGCAGGAAGGCTTGAAGATGCATTGATGGGCAGAGAGGTAACTGGAACATTAATCAAAGGAGGGTAAAATGGTAAAAATAGATTCAAGAAAACTTGATCACATAAAAATAGCCCTAAGAGAGACAGTGGAGAGTAAGACAAAGAACGGATTTGGGGATATAGCTTTAGTTCATAGAGCTTTGCCTGAGGTCGACAAGGATGAAGTAGATGTAGGGATAGAGTTTTTGGGTCGAAAATTTAAGGCGCCCATCGTTATAGCCGGCATGACCGGAGGTCACGAAAAAGCTATCAGAATAAACAAAAATCTGGCGATAGCTGCGGAAAAACTAGGTATTCCAATGGGTGTAGGGAGCCAAAGGGCAGCCATTGAGGATAAAACATTAGAAGAAACATATTATGTTGCAAGGGAAAATGCCCCAAACGCCTTCCTTATAGGGAATTTGGGGGCGGTACAGTTTAATAAAGGCTACACCATCAAAGAGGCGGAAAAAGCCGTTGAGATGATAAAGGCCAATGCACTGGCTATACATCTCAATCCCATGCACGAGGCTGTGCAGCCGGAAGGAGATGTTAACTTTAAAGGTAGCCTTTCTCAAATAAAGAAATTAAGCGATCTAAGCGTACCTATTATAATCAAAGAGACCGGAGCAGGTATAGCAAGAGAAGAGGCAAAGTTATTGGAAAAAGCATTTGTATCTGCCTTAGATGTGGGCGGGCTTGGCGGCACCTCTTTTGCAGCGGTTGAATATTTCCGGTTGACGGAGAATAGAAGTAGGGGAAAAAGATTTTGGAACTGGGGAATTCCTACAGCTATTTCAACCATCGAAACGGTGGAGAACACTTCACTGCCCATAATATCAACAGGCGGAATAAGGAATGGGATAGAAATTGCCAAGGCACTAGCCTTGGGGGCCACCGCATGTGGAATGGCCCTACCATTGTTAGGGAAGGCGATACAGGGTCCAGAGCAAGTGATAGATCATATAACTGAGGTTGTTGAGGAACTAAAGATAGCGATGTTCCTAGTAGGCGCTAAAGATACAGCAGAATTAAGAAAAGCTGACTTGGTTATAACAGGTAAAACTAAAGAATGGCTTGAGAGTAGAAACATAGACTGTAAAAAATACGCGAATAGGAGACAATAAAATATAATCCTATTTGATGAAGTTAAGACATAAGAGATCATGGGATTCTTATTTTCTAACATTGAATCTAATTACTAATAAAATCATTTTCGTTTTTAAGGAGGAATTTTAATGGATATAACAGCAGTTGGAGGCTACAACGAGTTCGGGAGGAACATGACAGTTGTAAGCTTCGGTAATGAGTCAATAATAATAGATATGGGCATCAGGCTCGATCGAGTCATGG
>JBHICB010000056.1:0-7706 GCA_046759365.1 Hydrothermarchaeales archaeon (SeqCode) | reverse complement strand
TAAAGGATGACAAAAAATGGCTCTATATAGAGACCACCAACGAGAAATGGCCAAAGATCGTGCTTACAAGGGACATAAAAAGGGACAATGGGAGATATGTCGGCCCCTATACTAACGCTGGTTCTGCAAGGAAGACCCTGGACATTGTAAGAAGAGTGTTTCCTATTCGAAGCTGTAAACGAGAAATTGGGAAGAAGAAAACAAGGCCGTGCCTTGACTTTCAAATTAAGATGTGTCTTGCCCCTTGCACCCTGGATGTGGAAAAACAAGAATACGATGAACTTGTAAAAGGGGCAGGGATGTTTTTAGGCAGCCATCACAAAGACCTGACAAACCGTCTTAAGGAGAAGATGAAAAAAGCATCTTATAATCTGGACTTTGAAAGAGCTTCAAGGATAAGGGACCAATTAAAGGCGATAAAAAAGACCCACACAGGACAGGAAGTTGTGCCCTCGTCAAAACACGACCAGGATATCATCGGCATTAATGTGCAAAAAGACCTTGCATGTGCACAGGTATTCTTCGTAAGGGAGAAGAGGATAGTTGGAAGAAAACGCTTCTTTCTAGAGGGGGTGAAAAACACGCCTGTAGAGGAGGTGGTCTCCTCCTTTTTACGATTGTTTTACTCTTCAACCCAGGATACACCAAAAGAGGTCATAATCCAACACGATCCTAATGATGCTGCTGCTATCTCAAACTGGCTTTCAACAAAAAGGAAGAGCAAAGTTATAATTAAAACCCCTCAAAAAGGCAGAAAGAAAAAACTTTTAGAGATGGCAAAGAAAAACGCCGAGTTTGAACTTGGACAGTGCCATATTAAAGAAAAGATAAAAGAAGAAAAAACCCTTGCCATCGAAGAACTCTGTAAGGAGTTAAACCTGCCTTCCCAACCCAGATGTGTTGAGGCTATTGACATATCAAATATCGGGGGCAGAAAGGCGGTTGGTTCTCTTGTCGTCTTTAAGGATGGAAAACCCAATAAGGAGGACTATCGGCGATACAAGATGAAGACCGAAGGTCCTAATGATGTGGGAATGATAAGGGAGATTGTTTTGAGAAGGTACTCCAAGGCCGAGGCGCTGCCGGACCTGCTACTTATTGATGGTGGAAAAGGACAAGTCAATGCGGCTGCAGACGTGTTAAAGAGGCTTGAGAAAGGCTCTGTCCCTGTAATCGGCCTTGCCAAAGAATATGAGCACATTTACAAGCCAGGAAAAAGAGAACCGGTTATATTGCCCCGGGCCTCTGAGGCTTTAAAACTGCTTCAGAGGATAAGAGATGAAGCCCACAGGTTCGCCATCTCATACCACAAGAAATTAAGGACAAAAGCTTCCAAAAGCTCTATTTTGGATGATATACCCGGTGTCGGGGAGAAAAGAAAAAGATTGATCCTTGAAAAGTTTGGTTCAATAGAATCTGTGCGTAAAGCTTCTTTAGAAGAACTTACAGAAGTCCCGAAGATCACAAAGAATGTTGCCGTGGCTATTCATGCGTTTCTAAATGAAAACGCCAAAGGATGAACCCAAATGCCAAGATTTGAACTTACAACCGATCTAAAACCAAAAGGAGACCAGCCCAAGGCCAAAAGTGAGCTTGTTGAGGGCTTTAAAAAAGGACTGAACCGACAGACCCTTCTGGGGGTGACAGGCTCTGGAAAGACTTTTACCATGGCCAATGTCATCGAGGAGTTACAAAAGCCAACTATTATCATCTCCCACAACAAAACCCTCGCGGCACAGCTCTATAACGAGTTTAGAGACCTCTTCGGGGAGAACAGTGTGGAGTACTTTGTAAGCTATTACGACTATTATCAGCCCGAGGCATATATACCCAGGACCGACACCTACATCGGAAAGGAGGTCTCAAGAAACGAGGAAATAGAAAAGCTTCGGCTCTCTGCCACATCATCCCTTTTGTCTAGAAATGATGTGATTGTGGTAGCCACAGTATCATGCATTTATGGTCTGGGTTCTCCTGAGGATTACAGCGAAATGGTATTATCCCTGAAGGTGGGCGATGCTGAAGGCCGGAATGATGTCTTGTCAAATCTTGTCGAAATGCAGTACGAAAGAAACGACATCGATTTTACCAGGGGAAAGATCAGGGTAAGAGGCGATGTTGTTGAGATATTCCCATCTTACAGCAACAACCCCCTAAGGGTTGAGTTTTTCGGCGACGAAATCGAGAGGATAAGGGAGGTGGACCCCCTAAAAGGAACCGGCATTTCAGATTTGGATCAGGTGGTGGTATATCCGGCAAAACACTTCGTTACAAGTAGCAGCAAGATGGAGCGGGCGTATAAAGCCATAGAAGAAGAACTTGAAGAGCGGGTTGAATGGTTTAAAAGGGGGGAAAAGCTGTTGGAGGCCCAGCGCCTAGAGCAGCGTACACGCTACGACCTTGAGATGATGCGGGAGATAGGATACTGTCAGGGCATTGAGAACTACTCAAGGCATATAAACGAAAGGAAGAAAGGAGAGCCGCCTTATACCCTGTTGGACTATTTTCCCAAAGATTATCTTTTGATAATAGATGAGTCCCACAGAACGATTCCCCAGATCCGCGGCATGTATGAAGGCGATAAGTCCAGAAAGGAGAACCTTGTAGAATACGGCTTCAGGCTCCCTTCGGCTCTAGACAACAGGCCTTTAAGGTTTGATGAATTTGAAAAAAGGCTTGATAAGGTATTATATGTCTCAGCCACTCCTGAAAGTTTTGAGATGAAAAATAGCTCCAAGGTGGTGGAGCAGATTATCAGGCCTACGGGTCTTGTTGACCCTGTAGTTGAAGTAAAACCCGCAACCGGCCAAGTTGATGA
Source organism: Hydrothermarchaeales archaeon (SeqCode) (assembly GCA_046759365.1). Classification (GTDB taxonomy): domain Archaea; phylum Hydrothermarchaeota; class Hydrothermarchaeia; order Hydrothermarchaeales; family SZUA-236; genus JAZFTJ01. The sequence continues at coordinate 4,888 of JBHICB010000056.1, read as the reverse complement.
TCTTATCGGGGAGATTAGGAAGGTTGTTTCAATGCATGAGAGGGTGCTTGTAACCACCCTTACTAAGAAGATGGCTGAGAACTTAAGCGAGTATCTTGCTGAGATTGGGTTTAAGGTTAGATACCTTCACTCAGAGATTGATACCTTAGAACGGGTGGAAATTATCAGGGACTTAAGGATGGGAGTCTTTGATGTCCTTGTGGGTATAAATTTATTAAGAGAGGGGCTGGACATCCCCGAGGTCTCTCTTGTCGCTATTTTGGATGCCGATCAGGAGGGTTTTTTAAGGTCACAAAACTCGTTGATCCAGACCATCGGAAGGGCATCTAGAAACCTCAACGGCAGAGTTATAATGTATGCGGATTCTGTAACAACTTCTATGGGGGTGGCTTTAGGTGAGACCAACAGAAGAAGAAAACTGCAGAAGGCCTTTAACCAAGCTCACAGCATTATCCCCGAGTCGATTATCAAGGGGATCCCGGCTTCCATCGGGGTTGGGCGATTGGCAGAAATGGACATCGCATTTGATGAGGATGTCTCGAAATTATCCCGTGAGGATGCCGAGTTTCTCATCCTGCAGCTTGATGCTGATATGAGAAAGGCCGCCGAGATGCTGGAATTTGAGAGGGCAGCCTTACTAAGGGATAAGATAAAAGAGCTGGAAAAAATTTTTTAGGGAAACATTTAGAGTATTGTCAACTAAAAGAGAAGGATAATAGAACTTTTATGATACCGTAAAGGGGAATTATGAAGCTTAAGATCATCCAGCCTGAAACAAACACCCTTGAGGCCTATTTGAAGGCCGCAGCAGAAGCTGTCGGCTGCAAGACCGAAGAGGAGATTACCGAATTTCTCTCCCCCTCCCCATCCATCCGCAACACCATTAACGCGTTGCCGGACTATATCAAAGGAAAGGATCGTTTGCGGAAAGCCGTAGCACACCATGAACGTATCCTCATATATGGGGATTATGATTGCGATGGAATCACCTCTCTGGTACAGATGCTCGACCTGCTTGAGGCCGTGGAGCACACCAACCCTGCCTGGTTCATCCCCGACCGCATGGCAGACGACTACGGTCTAAAGCAATCCGGCGTGGAACGCTGCATAGAGAAGTATCATCCACAGCTTTTGATTACCGTGGATTGTGGCTCGAATTCCTTCAACGAAATCCGCTGGCTAAAAAATCAAGGAGTAGATTGCATCGTCATCGACCACCATGGGGTCGTTGAATCCTCGGATTCACACCCAGCGGTGGCCCATATGAATCCAAAAGCATTTGCCCAAAATAACCCTCATGTTATGGCCTTGGCAGAGATGAGCACAGCAGGGCTTGTGTTTTTGTTTTGTGAGCAATTCTGCAAAGACAACCGAATAGGGGAGTGGGATCGCAACCGCGCCCTTTTACTGGCTGGGTTGGGAACTCTTGTGGATGTGATGCCGTTGACAGGAGTTAATCGCGCCTTGGTCAAACATTCATTAGGACTTGCAAATAACCCACAAGATTTACAAAGAGTTCCAGGTCTGGTTGCATTAAAACGGATTTGTGGCACGGGGCATGTCCGATCTTCTACCTATGGATTTCAATGGGGGCCACGCCTCAACGCCACGGGACGTTTAGAAGAAGCAAAAGTTTCCGTCAAATTGCTCCTCACAAAAAATGAATCCGAAGCTATGCCCTTTGCAGAGGCATGTGATAAGACCAACACAGAGCGGCAAAAGTTGCAGGCCGAGATGGTTGAAGAAGCCATTGCTCAAGCCCTGCCCAAAGTAGACAACAGAGTTCTGATCCTCGCTCAAAAGGACTGGCACCCAGGTATAGTTGGCATTGTGGCTTCAAAGGTGAAAGATAAATTCTTCCGCCCTGCCATCGTCTGCGGTTGGCATAAGGAAGGTGATTTTTGGAAAGGGTCCGGGCGTAGCGTGGAGGGTTTTGATCTTGGGGATGCAACAGAAGATGCTGTCAATGCCGGTGTATTGCTTAGGGGTGGTGGACATAAGATGGCTTGCGGTTTGTGTGTTGATGAAGATAAGCTTGCTTTGCTGGAGGATTTTATGAACAGCATGTGTACCTTGACCAATGATGATTTCTTGCCAAGGTATACGGTTCTTGGCGACGCTTTTAATCTGGACTCAGATTCTTGGATTGATATATTCCAACGTTTGGAGCCTTTCGGCAACTCGAATCCGAAACCACGCCTCTTAATCGAGGGCGCCCGGCTCTTGTGGTCTAAAGAGGTGAGAAAGAATGATGGTGAAGTCTGGGCCGTTAAAGCTGGATTTCGTTGTGATGATGGGCCTGACAAATTGCTTTACCTCACCTGGACGGATCTCCAGCGTGCAGAGTCTGAATGGCAGAAGGGCGCGGACTATCGTATGGTTGTCTCTCTCAGTAGAAGCGAGAAACAAGCAGATGACGAAACCACGGTTTATCATAACTGGAGAATTGAAGATTGTGAGAGGATTTGACTTTTGTCTCAGATGTTGGAATGCGTGTGGAATGAATCGCTGATTATTCATCAAGATTTTTGAATATGGGTTCATAACTTCCATCAAAAATCTTTATAAAAGACTTATATATATCCAAAAACTCATTTATTTGCTTGGTGGGTGGATTGGTTGCGCTCCAGTTGGCTTTGGATTTATTGTCTATAGAAGATGCAGTTACAATAGCTGAAGAAGCAGTAGAGGGGGGGGCAAACTGGCTTGAAGTGGGTACTCCTCTTATAAAAAATCACGGCATGGTGGCTATAAAAAAACTGAAAACCCTGTTTCCAGACAAGACCATTGTCGCTGATATGAAAACCATGGATACAGGAGACCTTGAAGTCGAGATGGCTGCAAAAAACGGGGCAGATGTTGTTTGTATCCTGGGTTTGGCGGATGATTTCACGGTGAAGAGAGCTGTTAACTCTGGTAAGGCTCATAATGTAAAGATAATGGCCGATCTTATTGAAGTAAATGATAAGTTGAAAAGAGCTTCTGAGCTTCAAGATCTTGGTGTGGATTATGTGCTTATACATACGCCCATCGATATCCAGAAGGTCAAACTTCAAAGGGTGGATTCGGCGTTAGACGAAGTCAATGCATTGAAGGAGAAACTGGATATTCCTATAGCTGTCGCTGGTGGCATCACTGTGGAAACTGCCGGGTTTTTAAAGGATGCGGGTGCTGAGATCTTTGTTGTTGGAAGGGCCATAACCAAGGCTAAAGATGTTGTTGGTACTACCAAGAAATTCTGTGATATCATCGGCGTTGAGGTTTTGGAAAAAAAGACTGAAAGTGTAAAACTCGATCTTGGTGAGATTGTTCAGGAGTTTGAGAACTTACCTACACCTTTTATTTCAGATGCGATGAAGAGATTCGGGGCTATGAGGGGTTTGACCCCCATCAACAAAGGTATAAGGATCGCTGGAAAGGCTTTTACCGTTAAAACATTGGGGGGAGATTGGGGCAAGGTCGTCAAGGCCGTTGATCTAGGCCAAAAAGATGACATAATTGTCGTGGACGCGCAGAGCATGGAGGTGGCTGTTTGGGGCGAGCTTGCAACTTTGAGCGCGATAAATAAGGGCATAAAAGGTGTAATTATCGATGGGGCGATAAGGGATGTAGACGACATAAAAAGACTGAAATTTCCGGTCTGGACAAAATATGTTACACCCAATGCTGGAGAGCCCCATGGACACGGCGAACTCAATACAGAGATCAACTGCTGCGGCATTCCTGTTAAACCCGGTGATGTAATCATTGCGGATGAGGTGGGTGTGGTTGTGGTTCCCCAAGAAAGGGCTTATGAGATACTTCAAAAAGCAAAAGAAGTTGCTATGAAAGAAAAGCGCTACAAAGAAGGGATAAAAAAAGGCCAAACGCTGTCTGAGCTCTTTGGGCTTTGATAGCCCTACTTCCCTCTTCATAACAGAGATAGATTTATATCGTTTTTAGTAAGACTTGAAGTCATGGCAAAAACGAGCAAATTACGTGAAAAATCAGAATCAATCAAGTGCTTACAAACCCTGCGGAACATAGGTCCTACCACAGCAGAAAAACTTTACTCGCTTGGGATCAAAACTCCTGAACAAATGAGAAAATCGGATCCTGAAGAATTATATGAACGGCTAAACATGATAAGCGGGGGTAAAGTGGATAGATGTGTTTTGTATCAATTCCGTGGAGCAGTCTTTGATCTTCCTTGGCCACGGTGTAAAAATCTCATTAAGGAGAAGGGTGAAAATAAAAGATGAATATGAAATCTCCTACTCGTATAGGAGAATGTTAGGTGGAACCATGAAAAGTTCTGTCTCTAGAACACTTCTCGCTGGTTTGGTCGGGGGTACAGCACTGAACCTCGTCATGTTGCTGACCTTCCGTCTACTTGGATTTGGGTGGAATGGCGGGGGGATCCTGCTTGATTCCTCTATCCAGAGCCACAAGCTTATTGCAGTATGGACACAAATTGAGCCGATACCCTTGGTGGTGTCAAGTCCAGCTCCGATCATCATCGGCCTTACCCTATTTGGCATCGGTCATGCATTTATTTACCAATGGCTTGCACCTGCGTGGCCACCCGGAATCAAGGCAAGAACATGGCGAATGGCCGGCCTCGTATTCTTTCTCTCCTTTCTCTTTTGGGAGTTCTTCACTCCCTTTAACCAGTTTGGCGAGCCTATTCCATTGATAGGTTTAGAGCTGGTATTCTGGGCAACGATTGCTATCGCAGAGGCATTAGCCATCGCCACTGTGTTCGAATGGAAACCGGCAACGAAGGGCGAACCATCACAATGAAATCTACTCAGAAGAGGACATGGAGGATCTGAGACTAGGATTTGTGGAGAAAATAGCCGAGAAAAAATTTATAAAATTTACTGCGTTAAAACAGTCCAACTATGAT
>JBHICB010000055.1:0-7775 GCA_046759365.1 Hydrothermarchaeales archaeon (SeqCode) | reverse complement strand
CTGGAATTCGAAAGATTCTTAAGTGCTTCAGGACCTACAGGAGGAAAGGTTTTTCGACCCTCAGATGGCAACGAGCCGACCAGTATAGGATTTGTACAGTGCGTCGGGTCAAGGGACGAGAAGACCAATAAATACTGCTCCCGCGTCTGTTGCATGTACGCGATAAAGAATGCGAGGCTCTACAAGGAGAAGCACCCAGAGACTGAAATATATATATTTTATATGGATATACGAGCCTTTGGGAAAGGCTATGAAGAGTTTTATAGGACAGCACAAGAAGGATACGGCATCAAATTCGTCAGGGGAAGACCTGCTGAGATCATCGAGGATGAGAAAACCAAGAACCTGCGGATGGTTGTTGAAGATAGCTTATTAGGGAAGGTTATTGAAGTAAACCTGGATCTAGTGGTCCTATCTGTGGGAATGGAACCGCCACATGATGTGGAGGTTATTCAGAAAGTGCTCGGTCTATCCAGGAGCGCTGACGGCTTCTTCTTGGAGGCCCATCCTAAGCTTAGGCCCGTCGATACTTTGATAGATGGGATATACCTTGCAGGGACTGCACAGGGGCCTAAAGATATCCCAGATTCTGTTGCCCAGGGAAGTGCCGCTGCTTCTAGAGCAAGTATACCCCTAAGCCACGGTGAGATAGAGATAGAACCTATTGTGGCATTTGTTGACAAAGACATCTGCATCGGATGCAGGGTCTGCGAACGAGTCTGTGATTTTGGGGCGGTCAAAGTCGTTGACAAAAAAGCAAGTGTGAACGAAGCCATCTGCAAGGGCTGTGGGGCCTGTGCTGGTGGTTGTCCTACCGGTGCCATCCAAGTAAGGCATTTTCTAGACAGCCAGATCTACCCCCAGATACATGCGGCGTTTGCTGAAGAGTTTGAGGAGTGAAGTTCTTGGTAGAATTTGAACCCAAGATCATCGGTTTTCTATGCAACTGGTGTTCATATGCCGGAGCCGACACGGCTGGAACCAGCAGGATGCAGTACCCCCCCACATTGAGGATCATACGTGTCATGTGCACTGGTAGAATAAGCCCAGCTTATATCCTAAAGGCCTTTGCAGAGGGGGCAGACGGCGTTTTGGTTGCGGGCTGTCATCCAGGGGATTGTCATTACGTTACGGGAAACTATAAAGCAGAGCGCAGAATCGAGCTTATAAGGGGAATATTAGAAGATATCGGCATAGAAAAAGAGAGGCTCCTCTTGAAGTGGATTTCAGCTTCTGAAGGCGAGATGTTTGCGAATACGGTAAAGGAGCTAACAGATACTATAAAGAAATTAGGTCCCAGTCCACTTAGAAGATCGTAGCCCCGATAAATAATTTTTATTTTTAAGGGTCAGATATATGAAGAGGGCATTGTTCATCTTGGCACTATTAATGGTTATAATCCCAGTACCAGTTATGGGTAAAACCCTCCCGGGGGATTTCGTATCCTATTATGACACATGCTTAGAGCGGTCCAACACCTGTTTTAAGGAGCTACCCAATAGGGTAAAAATGTTTTTGTCATGGACCAGTGATACCCGTTACATTGTCTCTTTTGGGAATAACAATCCTGAAAATATCACAGGAGTTTACGATATAGAAGTCAAGCTCCAATCTGATTTCGGCGGAGTGGAAATAATTGCACTCGGAAACAACACAATTACGCCAAAAAAGGCAGAAAATGGGTTGGTGACATTTGATTACGAAAAGGAGATAGCAGCCGGTGGCTACGGAAAGGTGTTTATCACCCTAACTGAAGGACCTGTTGAGGAAACTAAACCTACAACTACACCCCAGCCAACTACAAACACGCCTCCGGCAACAATCCCCCCACCAACAACAAATGCACCCTCGACAACAATGCCACCATCCACTACCCAGCCACCTGTTACAACGCCTCCTAAGACAGCCTCCGCTCCAGAGCTAACCGTTCAACCAGCTACAACAGTACCGACAGAAACTGAGGTTGTTGAGAATCCCCTTTGGAAGCCACTTCAAGGCCTAATTATCACAATTGTGCTTTCCACAATTATTGCTTTAGTGCTCTTAAAATCAGGGGTACTTGAGCCTCCGGAATAGGCTAGACGTAATCCAGCCAATCCTTGTAGTTCTTATCTTTCCCTTTTATTATAGCGTAAAATTTCTCCTGTATCTCCCTTGTTATCGGCCAGGGTTTCTCTATCTCTATACCGTCGACTTCTCTTATCGGAGTTATCTCAGCAGCGGTGCCTGTGAAGAATAGCTCGTCTGCAAGATAGAGCTGACCTCTTGTTATGTCTGTCTCAACTACCTCATACCCCCTGTCTCGGGCTATGGTAATGGCTGTGTCCCTGGTGATGCCCACCAATATGCTTGCATGTTCCGGCGGAGTGAATATCTTGCCATTTTTTATCATGAAAAGATTTTCACCTGGACCTTCAGAGATGAAGCCTCTGTAATCTAGTACTATAGCCTCATCACACCCGGCGTGAAGGGATTCGAGCTTTGCGAGTATGGAATTGACATACTGACCAGTGCATTTTGCAACGGGCGGAAAGGAGTTGGGGCTTATCCTTTGAAATGAGGAGATCTTGGCCCTTATACCATTCTTTATGCCTTCCTCCCCCAGATAGGCGCCCCATGGCCAGACTGCTATGGCAACATCTATCGGGACATTTAGGGGATTGAGACCCATCTCACCATAACCTCGGTAGACTATGGGCCTTATATAGCATTCTTCAAGACCGTTTTCTCTGATTAGCTCCTTGGTAGCTTCTATTAATTCTTCGACAGAGTATGGTAACTCCATATGATATATCTTGGCGCTGTTGCTGAGTCTCTCCATGTGCTCCCGGTGCCTAAAGACTGCTGGACCGTCAACGGTCTTGTAACATCTTATGCCCTCAAAGACCCCTGAGCCGTAATGTAAGGCATGTGTTAATATGTGCACTTTTGCATCGTCCCAATTGACAAACTTTCCGTTCATCCAGATTTTATCGACTTTTTGAATCGGCATATAGATCACCTAAATGACATTGATGTCTACAACTTGAGCTAGTTGAATATAAATATTATTACATTTTGCTGAGGTAACAATCTGATTAATCCTCCACTTTTGCCTAATCAAAAAATCTTTATCCTTGTCTTGCACAGACCCATTACTGCACCCTCCAGATGGCAGGGAGAAGTTTCCTTTGTCAATCGCGTGGTAGAGTAGTAGGGTTTTTGGATGAGGTGGTGTTGAATGTCAAACAATGATCTGCCCTCGCAAAATATAACAGATTGGTGGATATTTACTGAAGGAAAGAAAAATCAGTTGCACTCAAAGCTACTACCTGAGGAGCAGGGAATATTGTTAATTTTCGTCGAAAGAGATAAGATTGATAAAATTTGGGAAATTATTAAAAATGCAGATGAAAGTGGTGAACTAGGCACTGGCGCAAAAGTTAGTACAAAAAAAGCAACTGAACAAAGTCCAACTAGCACTGATAAGAATAGACATGTTATTTGCGTTTATACACGGGATTGCAACGATAAAGAAGATGTGACGAGGATTCGGGAGGGATTAAAGCAATTAGGCATAACTTGGAAGATTCCGTATAAATCAAATAGATCTACAAGGCACCATAAGTATATTGCAAAAGGTGATAAAAGAATAAGTGACTATTATATGTAATCACGCGGATGCCCCCTGATTTCAATCGGTGGTGGTGAGGTTGGGGATTCCAATAGTAAACCTATTGTGTTAGAGGTAATTATATATACAATAACTTTTTTGTAAGTTACTGTAAGTGATATGATATGAAATGCGAATTTCAACCTTCAAAGCATGCCAAAGACCAAATGATACTCAGAGGGATTTCAAAAAAAGAGATCAAAGTTTGTGTTTTAAGAGGAGCAAAAAGGTTACAAGGGAAAAGGATAATTGGCATCTTTGGGAAGCTGGAGGTTGTTTTTCTAAAAAAACCCTGCCATTATTTTATCACAACCGCTTACCGGAGGTAAATCATGGAGTGCCTCGTATGTGAAGGCAAGATGAAAAGGAAAAAGGCCCCATATGAAATAGGGAATCGTAGTCTCGGCGTTTTTGAAGCAGATGTATGCTCATCCTGCGGAGAAATATTCTTCACAGAAGAATCATCAGACAAAATAGACAAGATAGCAAAAGAAGCCGGCATGTGGGGGCTTGAAAAAAAAGGGAAGATAGGATACTCGGGGAATTCTCTTATTGTAAGGATACCTAAAAAAGTGGCAGAGTTCATGAAATTAAAGAAGGGAAAGGACATTACTATCAAGCCCGAGGACAAAAAACGTCTGGTCATAGAAATAGAGTAGGGTTTTTAATTCACAAGTTGCTTTCGCTGAGAAACTCTTCTATTACCTCTCTTCCCTCAAGGGCAATGAGGCCATGCTTTTCTGCATATCTTTTTGCTACAGTTTTCTTAAGGGAGCCACCGTCATCATCAAGCATCTCACAGATTGTAGCTAGTGGAGTTAGACCTGCTTTCTCAACCATCGTGACACTAAGCTCAGTATGTCCTCTTCTGGTTTTTAAAAGACCTTCTGTGGCCCTTAGGAGCACCACATGTCCAGGTGATCTAAAATTCCGTCCGAATTCTTCTGGGTTATAACCATTAAGAGAGTTCTCACTCACCTTGGCTAGCTCCCTTATAGTCAGTGACCTGTCATTGTCTGTTATGCCTGTGAAAGTTTTCCTGTGATTAATGGTTATGGAAAATGCTGACTTCTCATCATAGGGGATGTCGTTGGCTTCAAGCTCCTCAAAAACACCATATTGGGGTGTGGCATACTTCCAGACATCTACCAGGAAGGGTAGTTTTAGATTGTCTGCGATTTTGGGGTGTATCGCGGTGCATATCAGGCCTCCTCCGTCCTGCCGCATGGTCTTTATGCGCTCTGGCGTTGTAAATTCTGAGGCCACAACTAGGTCGGTCTCCTCTTCCCGGCCCTCACCGTCGTAGATGAGGATTACCTCGCCGTTTCTCAAGGCATCAAGCGCCTTTTGTATCTTGCTATCTTTATTCATTTATCGAGACCTCCACGGTGATCACATCGCCGTCCTTTAAATCTATCTGATCTCTTATCTTCTGTGGAGCTATGACCTCCAGCGTATCAAAACCATGATGTGTTCTTTTAGGGATAACTACTGCACCATTAACGTCCTCAATCGTTGCTTTGAAACATTTTGCAGAGCCAAAGGTCCGGTGGTCCAGAGTAAAGCCATCTATTGAGATCCCATCCAGGTCCTGAAGATCTCTTCTCTTCCTTATGTCGTCCTTCCCTTTCAGGCGCAGATTCAAAGTCCCAGGATAGGGGTCGAATCCAAGTTTAGCCTTAAACTGGTTTCTGTAGCCATCCCTCTCCATGTAATAGCGTCCTTCACCCATCCCAGAGGTCAGGACACCTTGTATGATGTAGGTCGTTGCGCTCTTCTCATCAAAGGCGCAGTTTAAGTCCTTGTATATCTTTTGCAAGGCTTCCCCACCTTTTTCAGTGATCTTTATCCTTTGTCCTCTCGGCAGTATCTCCCTTTCAATATAGCCATCATCTTCAAGGGTTTTTATCTTTCTTGATGCTGTCTGTTGTGAAGTCCCAAGCCTCAATGCGAATTCTGAAGACGAGATTTCTACCCGCTTTTTATATGCCCCTAACTTGGCAAGCGTGATCAATGCCATAAGATCCAATTCATCCACCCATTATTTAACTTACTCATTTTTAAGTTGCTAATCAAATCTGAGGACATAGGAAGTATATAAATATAGCTATACTAAGTTTACTTCCTATTTTTCCAAACGGTAGGAGGAAGTCATATGACAGATACCGAACTTAAAAGGGAAAAGGCAAATATGTGGGCCTTTATAGCGTGGGTTCTCGGGATTTTAGGCTTTATCGTAGTCTACAGCTTAAGATATGAAGACGACTTTGCGGTGTTCCATGCAAAGCAGTCCTTTGTTTTGTCGTTTATAAATATAATAATATTGGGAATGAGTTGGGCTTTTAGTATGGTCCCTGGGATAGGTATACTAATAAGGGTTCTCTCCGTGATTGTACAGGGCTTAACAATAATAATTACCATAGCTGGAGCCTATTTTTCCTTAAAAGGTATAAGATACAGGTTTCTGATCATCTACACCTACTCTGAAAAGCTGAGCCTATAAGTTTTACATCAATCAAAGGGTAACCATAGTGCAGGCCCATCACTACAGGATACAATTGCATTGCGAAAATTACTTTACATAGTACTAAAACTATAATTGAAAAGTTTAAAAAAGGAGAGATAAAGCTTGATAAATGTGGGAATTATTGGAACTGGTTATTGGGGACCAAACTACATTAGGATTTTAACTGAATTAGACACGAAAGCCAAATTAATATCCTGCTGTGATCTTCAAGAAAAAAACTTGAAAATATATTGAGCCTTTCGTGCTACCTCTAAACACCATTGGATTCAGCATATATAACCGAAAAACCTAAAAGGACCACCACCCGACCTTTGCAACCGGTACAGAGGGGCTTGACAAAATGGTTACAAGCTTGGCTCACACTAATCTTTTATCGCTAAATTCGGTTGGGGTAAAGACCTTGTTGAATATATATTGGCAGAGTCCTATTTTACTCTGGACTTTTTTTGTATCCAGACCGGATAAAGTTAAAATAGAAATCAATATATTTAAAACATCAGTCTTGAAGATAGATCCAAGAAGGAGAAGCACACATGGAGACAATATTGTTTATCTGTTTTTTCGTTGCCTTTTTGACCACATATCTTCTAACTCCTTTCTGGATTAAGGCTGTAAGAAAAGTGGGTCTTGTTGGCAGGGATTTGAACAAATTCGAAAGGCCCGAGGTGGCGGAGTTTGGAGGGATTACGGTAGTTGCAGGTTTTATGGCTGGGGTATTGACGTACATCGGACTTACCACTTTTTACTTTCATTTTGAGACAGGTGATACCAATCTGATTCTGATATTGGCCGGCATATCAACCCTTCTGGGCATTACTATAGTGGGAATGCTTGATGACATTTTGGGCTGGAAGACTGGATTGAAGCAGTGGCAAAAGCCGCTTTTGACCATTCCGGTTGCCCTGCCCATGATGGCGGTAAACGCCGGCCATTCGACGATGGCGGTGCCGTTTTTCGGAACAGTAAATTTCGGAATTTTATATCCCCTTCTTATCATACCCTTAGGCATTGCAGGCGCGTCGAACGGCTTTAACATGCTTGCAGGGTTCAATGGATTGGAGGCAGGGCTTGGGGCGGTGATCTTGGGCTTTCTGGGGTATGTGGCCTGGCAGGCTGGGAATGGCTGGGTGGCTATGCTTTCTGTAAGTATGGCCTTTGCCCTTTTGGCTTTCCTTTTTTACAACTGGCATCCTGCCAAGATATTTCCTGGGGACACCCTCACATATTCTGTCGGAGCATTGATCGCGTCTGTGGCGATCTTGGGAAACATGGAAAAGATAGCTATGATCCTATTTTCTCTGTATTTTGTTGAGTTCCTCATCAAAGCAAAGACAAAATTTAAGGGCGAGTGTTTTGGAAAGCCGATGGAAGATGGCACGTTGTCTATTCCTAAGAAAAGGGTAGAATCGGTTACTCATTTGGTGATGAAACTTGGTTTGAAAAAAGAGGATCACGTAGTCTTGGCGTTGATCGGGATTCAATTTGCAATTGGTATTTTTGTGATATTTTTTGTGATCTAAAGGGGGTTTGGAGGATGGGCAAGAGACTCAAAATCTGCATGGCTTCTTCGGCTGGTGGGCATCTGACCGAGTTACT
>JBHICB010000054.1:0-7876 GCA_046759365.1 Hydrothermarchaeales archaeon (SeqCode) | reverse complement strand
GAAATCCCAGCACCAATATGTCTTTCGATAATATCTGCAACTTTTTCTGAATAACCCAACTCTCTTGCGATCTCTGCCCCAGCTACACCATGGTCGATGGCATGAGTCCGACACCTTCCGATATCATGAAAAAGAGCACCCAATCTTAAAAGGTCTTTGTCCACTTCGATTAGAACCTTATCCCCAATTTCACATGCTTTTTTGGAGACTGCTATAGAGTGCTTGATGACAGAATCGGAACATCCCCTCTCCCTTAGAACATCCAATTCAAGCATATTGGAGTTCCTGTTCAAGTTTCTGGATCTCCTCTTCTAAACTTGAGATCAAGCTCTGATTGTCATAAAACTCCATGGACCCGTCACAATGTGGACATTTAAAACCACATTCACTAGCAAGATCAAAGGGAATCTTTGACTTATCATTTGTACAACAAAAGAAGACGTGGTTGGTCTCATACTTCAATTTTTGATTAAGTTCCTTTAGTATCCTCTGTTTTCTGGCTGTGATCACAGCCTCTATCTTGCTTAGATCGAGCTTCCACCTGTAGATATACCAGCCAATCTCTTTATCCTTTGTTCTGACGTAAGATGCCAAGCGGTAATCATAAAGTTGGTAAAGAATCTTTCTTACTATATTGAGCTTTAAACCTGTTTCCTCGGACAATGCTTCATCCGTGAGTTCTCTCCCGATAATAGCCAAGACAACATCCACACCCTCTTCGCCGACAGTCTCTTCGAGAAATTCTTTTACCTCTGGAATTTTCAATTCCGACTTTCCATTGTCCAAAGGGATAACCTCCAACATAGCAACATAATATTGTAATTCTTAATATTAATAGCTTTTGAATTTAAAAAATAAATTTAAGTGGGATATTTTGCGATAGAATTGCGGTATATTGCCTTGATCTTACCGACGGCATTCATAATTGCATGTTTTCTATTAGCAGATGACTCCACAACTGTGGTTATGGGCTCGCCTTCCTCGATTATCGCATATTTGCACGGGACATCAAGACTTAAACCCTCCAGGCTTTGAGTAACAATTGATCTTTTTTTGGCAAACAAAGTCATTCTTACCGAGTGATTCTTTGGATGTGGGACTTCGATGAGTTCGCCTTCACAGGCCTTTATGTGCGCATCGATAAGATTTATCCCATACGCCCTCTCAACGCAGTCGAATGTACCCTGAAATCGAGGGTTGAGTTCCATGAACACCGGTTCCTCTGAGACCGTAAGGTCTATGCCGTTCCATCCTATTACATCAAAGGCTCTTGAGATATCAACTGCCATACCCTCTATTTCTTTTAGCATCTTTTTATCGAGATTCAAGAATGGGATAATATTGCCGCAATAGACGAAATTTTTCTGATTCAAAAGTTTAGATCCCAAAATTTGGATGCTTGTGGAAAGCATCTTTGAATGGTCTCTTGTTGAAATTGTGGAGACACTAAATTTTTTGCCTTTAACATATCTTTGAATGAGCATTTTGCCGACAATTTCAGGAATCTCGCTAGGGGCTTTGACCAATGTTATACCCCTACCTCCAGCCCCTTTTACCGGCTTTATGACAACAGGAAATCCAAAATTCTTTGCAACCTCTATTGCCTCTTCTCTGCTGGTTATGACCTCTGTTTCCGGTATCCTAAATCCGAGTTTTTCAACCTTTCTAAGTTGATATTCTTTATCCTTTATCCTTCTCATAACCTCTGGGCGGTTCCCCAGTATATTTTTCTTTTTTAGGTCAACGGTGGAGGCCAGTATCACATAATCGGCGTTAAGATCCTTGGAAAGCTCTACTAGTTTTTCACCTGAATAATCCACAGACATCCTGCCCATAGACTTGTAAGGTTTTTGCTCGATAATAGACCTTGAAATGTCTGCCACACTTTGCGTGTCCATTGAGCCGAAGTAGTCAACAGAATAAACCTCTAAACCAGCCCTTTTTGCAGAGAATACGGCGGGTCTTGTATGAATGCCGACAATAAGTATTGAGCCTTCCAAAGTCTATCACCACAGTATACATTCATCTAGAAGGGTATTAATTTTATTAGGCATAAAGACGCTAAGAGCATCTGATGTTCGAATTTATCCAGAAATACTTTATCGATCCCATCTATCAGCACTCCGGATACAATACGGCCAATACAATCGTATATGGGCTGCTCCTTGGAGTGGGCATCATAGGCTCTGAGAGATATCTGGCTAAAAAAGAGATCAAAGTAGATGAAAAATTTCTAATGGCCACCGCCCCGTTTGTTATTTTAGCAGCCATCGTCAGATCTCTTGTGGACGCTGAGATATTCCCAACCTCTTTTTTTTTGATAACCCCGGGGATATTTCTATCCATTCTTCTTTTAGTAGTTGCTACTCTGATCTTGGGGTTGCGTTTGAAGGGAAGAGAGGGATATTACAAAGTTCCGTTGATAACAGGCACAGTTTTGCTGGTCTATCCTACCTACATAGCATTGAAAAGTATCGTTGCTCCAAATGCCCTTTTATATATTTTAATAGCTTTTTTGATCTCTTCATCTGCTGCAGTAGTCTTGATCTACTATCTGGATGTTGAAGAGTTTAAAAAACCCTGGGTCTACAGCATATTTATAGCACATTTTTTAGATGCAAGCGCAACCTTTGTCGGCGTGGACTATTTTGGCTTTTGGGAAGAACATGTATTTGAGAATTTCTTGATCTCCAAGGTTGGCACAGCCTTGATACTTTTCCCCTTCAAACTCTTAGTTCTGATAATAGTGATAGCGGCCCTCCAGAAGCTTGTTGAAAAAGAAGCCCTGAATTTCTGGTATTTTGCCATGTTTATCCTTGGTTTGGCTCCCGGCATCAGGGATGCCCTTACAATAATGTTGCTTGGCTAGTGTCTTGTAACCTTTTTCGATCTTTTTGATGGAATTATTTTTGTCTCTCCATTAAACTCTTTTAATAGCTCCTTGCCTTCAAAAAATCTATCCAGGAAGATGGCAAGTGCGCTGACCTCAGAATGGGGCTGGTTTCCTACCGAGACATTGAAATCGGCCAGTCTGAAAAGCTCTCCAGGGACCTTTTCGCCTCCTACGACTAACAGTAGATCCTTAGACTCTTTCAGAGAGGCTTTCACATCGGTTATAACATCATTGACCGGCATGCCATACATGGTTAAGTGCACAACAACTCCGTTCCAGGATTTAATGTAGGCCTCCCAATCACTCAAACAGTTTATAGAAAAATTACCTCCCCACCTTTTGGTTACATCGGTTATGGTTTCTTTTATGCCCTCATCTTCGACTGTCAGTATCATTTCATCTGCTCCAAATGCTCTGGCAACGAGGGCGACGTGTGTAGTTACCCTTTTGTCCCTTAACGGTCGGTGTCCAAGCCTCAAGACGACGATTCTCATGGTAAGGGTTATTTACTTAATATGAATATAAAAAGATGATTAGAGTGTTGGGATAAGTTATGGCTTCATGCATCGTTTGTGGAAAGAAAGAGTTGTTGCCCTTCAAATGCAAGTTCTGCGGAAATATATTCTGCTCTGAACATAGGTTGCCTGAGAATCACCAGTGTGTTGGATTGGAGATGTATAAAGAGGAGTCGAGGACAAAGCCTGGTAAGTGGGTCTATGAACCATTTCAAGATAGGGTTGAAGAGGTTGAAAGGAGGAGAAAGGAACCGATTATTGAAAAAATAGAAAGGTTTCTTAGAAACCTTGATAAAAGACAGGTCATCTGGATAATCATCGTTTTGATAATATTGTTGACGATCTTTGAGAGTATTAGGTGATTTTAGGAGGGGAATTTGAAATAATGGATATAATCGTGTTCAAAAGGTTTAGTCATTCTCCCTCCCATTTCTCAACGCTTCAATCTTTTCGGTGACAATACGCTCTTCTTCCTCTCTTTCTTCATCCACCGTTTGCTTTGTTCTTTTACCCTCTTTCAATAACCTTTTGATGGTTAAGTTGAGTCTTTTGACCTCTCTTACTTTCATTTTGTATTTGGTTTCAAGAGAAGCATGAGCCGTTTTTTGTTCTTTAATTCTTTTTCTGCTCTTTTTAACTTCTTTCTCTAACTTTTTATATTCCTCAGTGGACTTCTCCAATTTCTGAATTCTTTCCTGGAGCTCACCTTTGATCTTTAAATTTTCTATTTCAAGCCTAGCTTTCCCCTTTTTTTCCGTTTTGATGTCAAGTTTATACCCAGCAATCTTTTCCTCAACTCCCTCCAATTTTTTCTGGGTCAGGGACAATCTCTTTGAAGCTCCCTCCAGTTTTGCTGCGATCTTTACTACTTCGTCATCCAGTCCCTTTATCCTGCTTTCCTGCTCTTTTATCGAGGCTCTAAGCCTTCCGATCTCTTTAGATTTCTTCGCTAATATGCTCCGAGTAGACGTGTACTTTTTTGTTATGCTCTCCTTTTCTCCGTTTAATTTGAGATTCTTCTTTTCATGTTTCTTTATCTCTTTGGTCAAAGCACTGATCTCTTCTTTTAGCTCCCTCTTCTCCAAGTCAGGTTCTGGCGGCTCATAGGTCTTAATAGCCCCCTCTATGAGCTTGAAGAGCTTTCTCCTCTCAATGTTAATATCATTAAAATCCTTAAGGTAGTCCTCTCTTAGATCCAGTATATCTTCATAATCCAAGAACTTACGCATGACCTCCTCGCCTTTGGAGCTAAGCTTGTCGATCTTTCTTTTAACCCCCTCTTTTTCCTGCCCGATTTCCTCCTTCTCCACATCCAGGCCTTGGGCCTTATTTTTCAGTTCCTCTATATGGAGGATTTCCGATTCAAATTTTTTAAGTTTTTTCTTCTCTTTCTCTAAAACAGGTCTTAACTCCTTGTTGATCTCTTTGGCTTTGTACTTTAGAAGGGCCTTTCTGACATCCAGCTCCGACTCTTTTCCGCCTATAAGTCCGCTCAAACCCTTCGGCACGATCTCGATCTTTTCTGCAAAATCACCATCCGCCGTTAAAGATGTAAAGAGTGAGTGAGGGTCTATCTTTCCCCCATCGGCTTTGGTTGCGAGGTCATAGCCCTTGAACATCTCATCGAAGTCAAAAACGAACTTATCTCTTATTTGGGCCAGGGTTTTGTCTGTGGCATTTTTGATATTCTGTACTTCTTCTTCGTGTGTTTTCTTTGTATCTATGTATTCATTGTAGGCCCCCTCGGCAAGTTCACTAACCATTTGGTAGCGTTTATCTGCTTCGGTAAGCTCCCTTTCCAATCTGGTCAATCTGGGTTTTAATGAATCATAGTCCTTAAGAGTCTCTATGTCCTGCTGAAGTGTACCTTTAAAATTGTCAAGTTCATTGATGATGGACACTACAAGCTTTTTTATCCTCCTCCTGGACTTGGGTATATGATGCTCTACCGATAACGAGAAGAACTCTATATCCTTTCTGCAAGAATCGATTCTTTGATATATATCAGAGAGAGCTTTTTCAAAATCAGCATCGAATCCTGATTTGTAATTACTTAGCGCCTCGGATTTCTCTGCTACTGCAAACCACTTCTCTTTAAAGGATATCAGTTTTTTTAATAGTTCATCAGGTGAGAGAAATCCTTCACTCATTTCAGCCCTTTTCTCTACATCCCTATGAGGACTTGATGTCCTCTATTTTCGTCTTCACGATCGATTCAAGCTCTTTGAGACGCTCCGCCATCTCCTTTTTGAGGGCATCCAATCCTTGTGACATTTCCTTGGTTTCCTCCTTGTATCCCTCCCTCTGCTCCTCAGATGTTGCAAGCTTCGCGGTTGTATCTTCCAACTGTTTTTCCAGGGTGGATTTCTCTCTTTTTAATCCTCTGACATCCCTTTCAAGATCCTTCTTTTTGGCGGTCAGATTCTCGATCTGTAATTTGTAATCATCCCTTACTTCTTCGACATCCTTGAGCTTTGAAGTTGTTTCATTCAGCCTCGAATCCAGATCTGTGGTTGTATCTTCCAATTTTTGGAGGTCCTTTTCCAACGTATCTTTGGTTATCTCGAATTCTTTTGTTTTAGTATTCAACTCCTTCTGAGCACTTTTTACCTTCCCTTTCAGATCCTTGACTGAAGCAGAAAGCTTTTTGTTCTTAGTCCTAAGCTCCCTCTTCTCCAAGTCAGATTCGGGTGGTTCATACCCTTCTAAGGCCTTACTCGAAATATCGAGGTACTCTTTCATAAATTCATGTGCTTTGTTGAAGTGTTCGAGATATTTTTCTCTGATCTTCAAAACTCCGTCTTGGCTCAAGAGTCTAAATGCTTTGTCTTCCTTTATTCTTGCAATCTGCTCTGAAATTTCATCTCTGGGCCTGACAAGCTCCTTGAGCTTCATCTCATTTTTCTGGCACTCCCTCTCCAAGGTCTTCAATCCGCTGAAGTCTGAATCCAGCTTCATAAGTCTACGTTGTCCATCATTCTTGATGGGGCCCAAATCCTCCAAAATCTCTGTACCAACATACTTAAGGACGCTCGATCTTGCCTTGTTGTCCTCATAGGACTTCCTTCCAAGCAGCCCACCTCTTCTTTTGGATATAAGTTTTATCTTGTCTATAGTGGAACCGCTTTCAATGATAAGGTTGAAGACAGTATCCAGATCTAATTTCTCAGATCCCACGTAGATCTCGTGGTCCTTTATTATCGGTTCTGCCTTTTCCATAAACTTTCTCTTTAGCCCTTCCCGAGTTGTTTTTGAATCATTTTCTATATTTTGCCGCTTCTGGGCATAGTCGCTCTTCATGTCAAAGTATTTTGTCGCTACTTCGCCACTCTCCTTCTCAAATCCCCTGTACTTTGTATCCGCTTTTTTGAAGTCTTTGTTTAAGGTGTCTAACTTCTTGTGCAACTTACCTAAAGTGGCAACATCCCTCATATCGCCCCGTATGTCTTTGTCAAAGAGGTCGATTTCGCCGTTTATCTTCTTGACAATGTCACCTATGTCTTTGCGTAGTACAGGAAAGGTATGTTTAAGCTGTGTCTCAAGCTCTTGAATTTCTGTTTTTGAATTCTCCAAATTAGATGATATTTCAGTCAGCGCCTTTTTAAAATTGGCATCAGATCCAGATTCGTAATTATCCAATGCTTCAGATTTCTGGGATAGGCCATACCACAAATCCTTAAAAGCTGTCATTTTTTTTGCCAGTTCTTCTGGCGATAAAAATTTGTTAGTCATTGAACTCGCCTCTTGTCTTCAGGTTTTTTAGGATATATGACTGGATATAGTGTGGATATATTTTAAGGTTTTCGGATAAACGGCAAATCCGATAAGTAACAACAGATACAAATAGGAATCTTGAGCTGCTTGAAAAATAAATGGTAATTTCGGAAAGATAAAATTGGTAGAGAGGTCAGTTATTGGTTTGAATAACACCTAAATCCTGGACAGTTCTAAGAATATCATCCCTGTTAATGGGCTTTGAAAGATACCTCTCCGCCCCAGCTTCCAGACTTCTTCTAATATCCCCCTCATCGCTTTTGACGGAAAGCATTGAAACAGGTAGGTGAGGATTAGTCTCTTTTATCTTCTTGCAGACTTCCCAGCCACTCATATCTGGCATCATTATATCCAAAATAACTAAATCAGGCTTCGTTTCTCTGATTCTTTGAAGGCATTCCATCCCACTAGATGCCTCAATTACGTTGACATAACCTTTTCTTTTTAATATCATGGAAACTATAAAACGAATGTCGCGGTCATCGTCAACTATCAATATCTTAGCCACGGCAACTCCCTAACTATAATTTTGTTCAAACTAAGATTTAAACATTCCTCCTAAAAAAGTATGCAAACTGGTTAGTTATGGTTCATCTACGTTATAAATTCGATTTTACAAGCCGTTCTAATGCATCGATAGGGGTTGTCTAATAATTCCTTTAAAAAAGAGATAAAATCCTGAACATCGCAAATC
>JBHICB010000053.1:0-7887 GCA_046759365.1 Hydrothermarchaeales archaeon (SeqCode) | reverse complement strand
TTCCTCTACTTCAAAGGTAAAAGAGAGGAGCTGGGTTAGACCTTCTCTTGCTTAGGTGAGGGATTGAAGCCGTTTATAGTTGGAATAGGAAGAGCAGGTTGTAGAATAGCCAACATATTTTTTAGCGAAAGCAATGCCAAAATAAAATATAGCGGCGTTGCTGTCGATACAGAAAAATCGGAACTGGACTTTTCGAAAGGCTACAAAATTATTATAGGTGAGAAATTTTTTGGAGGAAACGGCACTGGCAAAGATCTAAGCATAGGCAAAGAGATAATGAAGGGAGAAAAGCTTAGTATAATCGAAAAGATAGATAGAGTAAAAGGTAGTCCAGATTGTTTCTTGGTCATCTCCGGTATGGGCGGCGGCACTGGAGGTGCAGTTGCCCCACTTTTGGAGGAAATGAAAAGAAGTTACATAGAGCCGGTTTATTATGCAGGTGTGCTACCCTCAGAAGAAGACCTACTGGAAGTGAGAAAGAATTATTCCGAGGTATTCAAAGAGCTTTTGAAGCTTTCTGATGCCCAGTTTTTCATAGACAACAATGCCCTCAAGAAGGGAGGAAGATTAAGAGGGAGATACAACAGTATAAATAAGCAGGTCTTCAGCTACTTCAATTCCTTATTTGAAGTTGGGGAGGTGAGATCGAGGGATGAAGTTGGTACAGAAGGGGTTACAACAGGAGATACGAAGAATACCCTTACTGGTGTGAGTACGATAGGCATCGGGGAATACGAGATAAGTGACGAGGCTAGAGGGATTTTTAGATCTAAAAAGAAAGATATCGACAAGCCTGAACTTGTTATTTCTCTTACGGAGGAAGCATCAAAAAACTTCCTAATGAATTTCGATATAATGGATGCTCAAAAGGCATTGGTCGTAGTTTCCGGCCCGAAGAGATATCTCGATTTTTTAGGGAGCATTCCTGCCAGACTGTGGGTCGAGAAAAGGATAGAGGGTGAAGTAAGGGGCGGGGATATGCCTTCTAAAGGCAAAAAAAGTTTGCAAGTCATGCTCGTTTTCTCTGGAATAAAAAAATCTGAAAGGATAAGACAGTTATACGGGCAGTACAAAGAATCAAAAGAAGAGGTAAAACCTCCAGAAAAAGAGAAGGCCGATGTCCATGAGAAACTTGAGGTTATTGGTTCAAAAGTGTCTGATATCAGAGACAAGATGAATGAGGTATCCGAGGAGCTTGACAAGATGCTTGGTGAAGGGTCCAGAGGCGATGAGTGACGAAAGGTTCTTTATACTCTCATTGTGAGCAAGGAAAGATTTATGTAGCTAAGTTTATGATTAAAATTCCATGAGCTACATGACCGTTATCAGCGACCTTTTTGGTATTTCAGAAAATACCGCTTTTTTGGCTTTAGTTATAGTAATCCTTTTACTTTTATTTGCTAATATCGCCCAGATCATCTTGGCAAAAATGAAGAGAAAAAAATTTGCCGATTTCGAGGAATATGTCGATAGGAGCATAAGGGAGAAAGAAGAGCTGAGTATGAGGTCAAAGAGGTTGGAGAAAGAGAAGGACCAGGTAATAAAACAGTTTGAGGAGTTTCTGGCAAAGCACAATGAAGAGAAGGAGAGAACAGAGGAGAGGGAGGCGAAATTCGAGGCCAAGATAAAGGTTTTCGAAGAAGAGGTGACAAAGATCCCTGCTATGGAAGATGAGATGAAGTTCTACAGGAAAAAGATTGGGGAGCTAAACAATGAAAAAGCAGAGTTGCAAAGAGAGTTTGAGGCCGAAAAGGTCAAGATAAAAGGAGAGCATGACGAAGAGATCAGAATAATTAGGGGAGAGATCGATAAGCTCTCTGCTAGTTTTGATAAAGAAAGGCAGGATATAATGGAGAAGTTTGAGGCAGAGAAGGATGGCATCCTGAAACAGCACGGGGTGGAGGTCGATCAGCTTAAAAAGGTTTTGGAGGATAAAGAGAAGGCCCATGAATCAAGGGTAGATGAGATAAAAGCCAAGACTAAAGACACGATCTCAAAATTCATTGCCGAGAAGGAGGACATAATCAATAAACTAAGATCTGAAAACGACGACCTGAAAAAGCAGAATGATAAACTTAGAGAAGAGATCAAGGTCTTAGAAGTGGAGCGCCTGTAGTAGGGATGGGCAATGGTCGAAACAGCTTTAATTTCAGAAGTGGAGAATGTAATAGATAACCTTGCACTCCAGATCGGTGTTATCCTCTTTTTGGCTTTAATAATTACATTTCTTCTATACAAACTTAAGATCGGAAAGAAAAGGAAAAGAGTCATAAAAAAGGTTTCAAGGAGAGAGGACGAAGAAAAGGTCGCCATGGTTGCCAAGATAGAAGAATTACAGGCGGAGAATGTGGAGTTGAGGGAAAGGCTTCAGAGTCTCGAGTTAAAGCAAGTAGAAGACGTTGGTGACTTTACAAAGAAAAAAGATGAACTGGAGCAGATAGAAGCCGAAGTAAACGAGAACCTAGCAGAAATACTGGCCATAAAGGGGGCATTAAATCACCACAGAATAAAGGTTGGGCAGTTGGAGAAAGAGAAGGCAGCATTATCAAAGGAGATAAGTGATTTAAAAGGAAGTCATAAAAACGAGATAGAGGTTCTAAAAAAGGAGTTTGAAGCTGAAAAGGAGAGAATTAAAAAGGAGATCGAGGAGGAAAAGGGAAAACTTGAAGAAGAGAGGGAGGGGATGAAGTCGAAGGCAAAGGATACGATAATGAGGCATGAAAAGGAGAGGGCAACTCTTATCTCCAAATTAGAAAAGGAGAATAAAAAGCTTAAACAGGCAGTACAAAAAATGAAGGAGAAGCTTGGCATTTGGGAGTCGATTGAGGATATCTGATGACCTATGAAAAGCTCTTAGACGAGTATACCGAGTTAATCAATGAAAATCTTGAGAGTTATTTTGAGGGGATATTGGCTGATGTAAAAGATTATGACCCTTTTATCTACCAAGTTTACAAAGCCATCAGAGAGTATGTTTTAAGGCCTGGCAAAAGACTGGCTTCTTGCAGCACGCTTTTAGCTTATAAGGGGTATACTGGTGTAGTAGACGAAGACATATTAAATGTCTGTGTAGGTGTCGAGATCTACCGTCACTGCATTTTGATACATGACGATCTTGTCGATAAAGACAACTACCGCCGAGGGGGTAAGGCATTTCACAGGCTTTTTATCGAAAAAAGAGACAATAGTTTCGGTGAGGGTCTGGCGGTATTTACTGGAAACATACTTTTTGCTCTGGCTTTGCAGGCCATTTTAAATTCCAGGTTTGATAAGGACGTAATCGATAAAGTTGTTGAACTAGTGGTGGCGGACTTCAAAGACGTCAACGAGAGCCAGATACTGGATCTGCTTTTTGAATATAAAGAGCCTGATTTCAATGAATGGCAAAGGATGGCCTCAAAAAGGGCTGCTGTTCTTTTCAAAACGACCATATTAACAGGGGCGATATTGGGGCACGCACCCCAGGAGGATATTGAGATTTTAAAAGAGGCTTCTAGAAACATTGGCATCTCTTTTGATATTCAAGATGACATCATCGGTACGTTCGCCACCGAGGAACAGTATGGAAGACCTGTTGGAGGAGACATTATCCTAGGAAAAAAGCCCTTACATATGGTTTATGCTTGGGAGCTGGCAGATGGAAAACAATTGGAGGAGATAAGAGAGATTCTTGGTAGAAAAGAACCTTCTGAAATGGAAATCGATAGGTTCAAAAAAATAATAAAAGAGACAGGGGCGCTGGCGAAGGCCAAAGGGAAGTCCAGAGAGCATGCAGAAGAAGCTTCTAGATTGATTGAAGAGACAGAGATGAGGGGGGAGACTAAAGCGTTCTTTAGAGAGTTTATTGAGTATATTGCCGGAAGTTTGGACTGGTATAAGTGAATGATTTTTATATAAGATTGTCCAGATTTAGGTTGATGGATAAAGATTATGAATTTTGGGCTGGCTTGGTTCTTTTAGCTTTATGTTTACTTTTTGTTTTATTGATAAAACTCAACGCTCCACCATAACTTTGATTTTTTCTAGGATACCTATTTTTGACTTTCCCAAATTTAGGCAGAATATAAAGTAGAACGTATTTGTTTATCCTGGCAAATTTGTCTGTATCTTCTCCTTAATGACCACGTGATTTACTCTGTACCTGATCTTTTCATCCGTTATCTTTACCGTGCCTTTGTATGCAAAATCTCCCGACGAAATAATATTGTGACTCTGCACTCTTAAACCCATACCCAAAATCCTTTTAATCTTGGCAAGATAATCTCAACACATGCGCTTCGCTCATATGGCTGATACGCACTTGGGCTACCGCCAATACAACCTGGATGAGAGGGAGGAGGACTTCTACTCGGCATTTCATGAAGCCATTGATAAAATTATCAAAGAGAGGGTTGATTTCGTAATACATGCCGGTGATCTCTTCGATGAGCCAAGGCCCCCTGTTAGGGCGATGATAGAGGTGAGAAACGCCCTCGACCGCTTGGATGAAAAAGAAATACCAGTCTTCGCGATAGGCGGTAACCATGATATCCTGATGCGAAGGGGCGCTCTTCCACCTCAAAGGCTTTACAAAAATATCGAATTTCTAACTCCCGAGAGACCTTGGCATATCCATGACGATGTCTTCATCGCCGGCTTACCCTACCACTCCAAGATACATGCTTCAATGCTAAAAGAGAGATTAAATTCTATCTCAAATGAGGCAAAAAAATACAAGAAGAGGATCCTAGTCTTGCATCAGGGCATTGATAGATATTTCCCATTAAATTATGAGTTGAAGTTTGAAGACATACCGAAGGGTTTTGATTACATAGCCATGGGACACGTTCACAAAAGGATAGTGGACAACCTTTTAGACGGGAAGCTCGTGTACCCGGGATCAACGGAGGTCTGGCGTATTGACGAGCTTGAGGACCTTAGAGTAAACGGAAAGGGGTTTAACATCGTTGATATAGGAGATTTCTCTCTTGAAAAAATAGACTTAGAGAATATCAGACCTTTTATAAAAAAAGAGATTATAGCGGAAAATCTAGGCATAGATGAACTGAAATCTGCTTTGGATTTAGAAAAAAACCCTGTCTTGCACCTGACGGTCCTATCAGATATGCACGACTATCCAGGGATATACCAAAATTTGGTAAGGGAACTTAAAGACGCCCTTTATCTTGACATAAAGAGGAGGGGGCCAATAGAGGTGGAAGAGACCTTCTCTGAAAAGAAAATCGGCATAGGGGAGTTGATAAACGCTATTATGAAGGATTACACATCTAAGGAGATTGATTTTGCCTATGCCCTTTTCAAACGTTTATCGGTGGGTGAACTTGAGGGTGCAAAGGAGATCGCGGAGGAGTTTTTCACGGATTGGACCGCCAAGCTCGAGATGGAGAAAGAAGTCCTAAAAGAGAATGCCATAGAAAAGCCTACAAGTGCTAAGCAAAGCAGGCTGGAGGTAATCAGATGATAATAGAGGAGGTTAAGATAAAGAACTTCAGGTCACACAGCCTCACAGAGTTGGAATTCGATGAAGGTATAACGGTCATTATCGGGGATAATGGTTCTGGAAAGACGAGCATCCTAGATGCAATCAACTTTGCCCTTTTCAAGCAAAGGCCTGAAAAGGTGAATATGGATGACATGATAAGAAGAGGCTCTGAGGAGGCAAAAGTAACCGTAATCTTTCATGCAAACGGCAGGTCATTCAAGGTGGTAAGGGGAAGAAGACCAAAGAAGCCTTGGGGGAGCGCGCTTTACGAGGTTAATGGGTCTAAAGAGATTCTCATCGCAGAAGGGGAGGACGAGATAACAGACGAAATTAAAAAGATTTCAAACCTCAACGGTGAGATCTTCACAAGTGCTATATATATCCGACAAGGGGAGATCGACAAGCTTTTGTCGGCAACGCCATCGGCCAGGAAGGTGCATATCGGAAAGCTTCTTGGGACAGAAGATCTTGAGAATGCTCATAGGCATATGAGGGACCTGATAGACATTTATAAGATAAAGATTGGGGGCATGCAAAATGTCTATGACGATATCAAAAAGGTCAAGGGCGCCATTGAGAAAGAAAGGTCGGCCATCTTGGAGCTTAAAGGCGAGCTTTCTGGTGTAGCTGAAAAACTGAAAAAAAAGAGTCAGTTTTTTGAAGAAACTGAGCAGAAGATCGAACTCTTGGAATTCTTAAAGGACTTGGAAAACGATGTGGAAAAAAACCAGGCATTAAAGGATAGGCTTTCCGAGAAGATTGAGGAGTTAACACGATATGAAAAGATTTTAAAAGAGACCAAAGATGCCCACAAAAGTTACATTAAAATTGAAAATGACATAGAAAGGGTCAAAGAAAAAAGGAGCGGTCTTTTAAAATATCTGGAAAGGGATGCACGTCTTAAAGAAGACCTTGATTTTGATAATAAAAAGTTAAAAGAGGTAAATAGTTTTATTTCAAATGTCCTGGGTAAGACAAGCAAAATCTTTAAAAGAAAAATTGAAGCATTTGAAGAGCTGGAAAAGCTTACCCTGGAAGGGATTAAAAAGATCAAAACTGAGTTAAAAGAGCACTTAAAAGAGAAAGAAAAGCTTACTTCTAAAATCGGGAAACTGGAGGGGAAAAATGAGGAGATAAAAAGAAGCGTAGAGGAGCTTGAAACGGCAAAAGATCAGTGTCCTGTATGCAATGCCAGATTGACCCCTGAACATAAGGCCAAGTTACTTGCAGATTACTCGGAAAAACTAAAGAAAAACAGGGATCACATTCTGGCTTTAAAAGAGAAACTTAGAGTATACAGTAAAGACGAATCGGATTTGGAGGAATTTATGAAAAGACTGGAAAATATCAATTTAGAGGTAATAAAATCGAAATTTGATACAAGGTCTGAAATAGAAAAGGAGATTAAAAAAAGAGAAACAGAAATTGAAAAGAATAGGAAATACATCGAAGAATCAGAGTTGTTGGAAAAAGAGTTGGAGAAGAAAGAGGTAAGAAGGGAAAAACTAAAAGAGGATAATGAGCTTTACATCGGCGCCAAACAATTCCTCCGAAAGAACCGGCCGGAAAAAGAAAATATCAAACTAAAGATCAAAAAGCTGGAAAAAAAGATAGAAAACCGCCAAGACAAGATCGAGAGTGTCATTGAGAAGATTGGATATAAAATGGATTCTACGCTCGAACTTGAAAGGCTGAAAAAAGAAAGAGGGCAACTCTTAAATAAAGTGACAAAGCTAGAAAAGGCTAAGAGCGGAGGGGAATCAGTGGTAACAGAAAAGAGGGAACACATTAAGAATCTAAAAAGTGATCAAAAAGAGCTTAAAGAAAAAAGGGAGGAGCTTAAAAAATTGACTGAGTTCAACTCATTTCTGGGCAAAATAAGGAGGTTCTTCCACAAAGATGTTTTGCAAAAGGAATTGAGGATGAGATCCAAGCCGTTGGTGGAGAGTTACACAAGAGAGGTATTCGATAGGTTTGACCTCCCTTATTCGGACATTGCTCTTACCAATGACTTCGACTTGATGGTATACGGTCCACTGGGGAAGAGAGCTCACAGATGCTTAGCGGAGGGGAAAAGATAGCATCGGCTTTAGCATTAAGGATTGGGATAGCAAAGGCTCTTTCAGGGTCGGCAATGGAACTTATAATTTTGGACGAACCGACAACTCACTTGGACACTGTAAGAAGGCGAGACCTTGTGGAGATCATAAAGCGTCTGTCTTCAATACCCCAGACCATTGTTGTGACGCACGACAAAGAGTTCGAAAGCGCAGCAGATACGCTGATAGAAGTAGAAAAGATAAAAGGCGTTTCATCAGTTAGATACGCCGAGTAAAAGTAGTTACAGTCCAGGGGTTGTTTCAAAATTCCAATAAAAATAGAAAAAGTCTTTTGTTGAGAACCTA
>JBHICB010000052.1:0-7937 GCA_046759365.1 Hydrothermarchaeales archaeon (SeqCode) | reverse complement strand
TTACGGCCAGGACTACCGGGGTATCTAATCCCGTTCGCTCCCCTGGCTTTCGTCCCTCACCGTCGGGTCCGCTCTGGTTGGACGCCTTCGCCACTGGCGGTCCCCCCAGGATTATAGGATTTCACCCCTACCCCAGGAGTACCTCCAACCTCTCTCGGCCCCAAGTCCAGCAGTATCTTCGGAATTCTTTTCGTTGAGCGAGAAGATTTGCCCAAAGACTTACTGGACCGGCTACGAACGCTTTAGGCCCAATAAAAGCGGTCACCACTCGAGCTGCCGGTGTTACCGCGGCGGCTGGCACCGGTCTTACCCAGCTCTTATTCTAACAGCTATTTACACTGCTAAAAACCACTTGCTTGCGCAAGCGCACTTGGAGTTCCCCCGTCGTTCTTTCGAACATTGCGGAGTTTTCGCGCCTGCTGCGCCCCGTAGGGCCTGGGGCCGTGTCTCAGCCCCCATCTCCGGGCTACAGCTCTCACTGCCCGTACTGATCTTCGGCTTGGTGGTCCATTACACCGCCAACAACCTAATCAGGCGCAGGCTCATCCTCAGGCGCCGGAGCTTTAAGTGAAGTATCATTCCAGACCACTCCACCTATCAGATATTATCCCCAGTTTCCCGGGGTTATCCCTGTCCTGAGGGTAGATTACCCACGTGTTACTGAGCCGTCCGCCGAGGGTCTAACCCTCTCGACTCGCATGGCTTAATCGAACTCCAATAGCAGTGACCTCCGGCAGGATCAACCGGAATTAACCACAAGGTCTACTAAGTTTCACCACTATCGAACTTACGTCGGACCCGAGCTCTTTGATCGAGTCTCCATCTTTTTTGTATCATGGCTTGGAAATGCAGCCCTTCATCATAAGCGAATACGCAACTTCAGAGCTGTCGCCTTATAGCCATGCCGATTCTCTCGTATGTATATACGAAATCATAACGTACTCATCCAAATCAAAATATAAATGGATGATGTTTTTAACCCCCATATCCCCCATGTGAAAGGAATCTTGAAAACTAGAATAGCTTCTCCAGTTTATTCACTTTCTTTAAGAGTTCGTCCCTCTCCAATTCCATCTTGTTTAGCTTGTCCTTTGTGTCTGAGAGTTCTTTTTTTAAGTTGGTTGCCTCTGCCTTTATCTCAGTCAATTCTCTTCCCTTCTCACTTAGGTGCCTTTTGTGTGTTTTTGTCTCCACTTGGAGGTCTGTAAAGTTGGTGCTGATATTTTGAAGCTCCTTTTCCTTTGACATTAATAATCGCTCTTTCTCCCTTAGATCCCCATTCATGTCCTCGATCCTCGTCCTCAGGCTAGCTAATTCATTGGTTGATTTCAGTATCTGCGAGTTCTTCTCTTCAATCTCCTGCTCTCGCTTTGCAATTTCATTTTGCTTTTCTTCTAGGCGATCATCCTTATCGGCTATAACTTTTTCAAGTTTAGATATGCTGTTTTTATCCTCAGATATATTCTTCATCAACTCAGATGTCGTGTTGGATAGGGAAGATTTCTCCTTTCTATGTGCTACCAACTTGTGCGAGAGCTCCTTGTTTACATTCCCAAGCTCTTCTATCTTTTTTTCCATCTCATCCAACTGAGAAGCAAGGTCCTTGTTCTTCTTTTTATATTCTGCTACCAAATTCTCGTAGAATTCCTTCTCCTTTTCGTGCATGGGAATAACCTTTGAGGGATACCCTTTCCTTTTTTTATATAAATAATTTGACTATACCTTATACTTTGCTAGAGAACCAACTCTACGTAGGCCTTCTTGACGCCATCTACTCTTAGTATCTCTTCCTCTGCCTTTACGGCCATATATGAGGAGAAAGGGCAGAGATCCGAGGGGACCATCTTTACGTGAACTTCATCACCTTTGATCTCGATTTCCTTTACCATTCCCAACTCGACTATATTGCCCCCGGCCTTGAGGCTTACCACCAGCCTTAAGGCATCTTCAACATCTTCTTCTGTTACCATTTCAGCCAACCTTCAGCCCCATATCGAGCCAAGGTGCACTTGTAGTCAAATAGCCCAGGGAGATCAAGTCGGGCTTAAGCTTCGCGTATTCTCCTACATTTTCAGGAGTTATATTCCCAGAAAGCTCTATTTTGAGTTTGTCTCTTATCCCCCTCTTTTCAAGCTCTGTAATCGCAATTTCTATTTTTTCTGGTTTCATATTGTCCAGCATTATCGTAGTCGCTCCCGCATTATATGCTGCAATGGCATCTTTTAATGAGGAGACCTCAACCTCTATTTTTTCCCGACCAGTATTTCTTGCCTTTTCTACAGCCTTTTCCAAAGCCGTTATTGCGATGTGATTATCTTTGATCAAAATCTCGTCATAAAGTCCCTGCCTGTGAGGGTAACCACCACCTATTTTTATTGCCTTCTTTTCAAAGTACCTGAAACCTGGCGTGGTCTTTCTTGTCCCAGCTATCATAACACCATGGGGCTTGCATTTCCTTACTATCTGGTTAGTTGTTGTTGCAATCCCACTCATCCTCATCATAAGATTTAGCATCAGACGTTCAAGGGCCAGGATTTTCCTTGCGTCTCCTTGGATCCTTAAAATAATGTCGCCTTTTTTTATATTGTCCCCATCTTTGAAAGAAGTTTCATATGTTATACCAAAATGGTCTAACAATTCCTCGCACTCTTCAATGCCCGCCAAAACACCGTTCCCTTTCACAATCACTTTGGCTGTTATCACTTTTTCATCTGGCAGGATACTATCTGTTGTAATGTCTCCTTTGCCAAGATCTTCTTCGAGAAATTCTAGAAGTTTTGATAGCATGGTATCGTCTTTTGTGGACAGTTTATAAAAATTTATACACAATCAGAGAAAAAAATTGCTCCTTTGAGAGCACATTTGGCAATATAAGTGTAAAGGGATGCCTGATACAGAAACGGTTTGAAATCAACCTATATACGACTGGGGGGGCGGCATCATAACATTTGGGCCTGCCTCTTTCTTCTTTTTTCTGAAATATTCCTTGTATCTGTCCCAGGTTATGGTTCCTTTCTCACCTCTTAGTATCTTGGTCACTACCATCCTTGGTGTCGGGGGACCTCGATCGACAATCGGGCGATAGTCCACCAATACCACATCCCCCTCCTTAATCTTATCTGTCAGTTTTGGATCCACCAACAGCGTCAGCATGTTGTCGTCCCACATCTGGAGCATCGCCTGCACCTCTTCATTTGCAGCGTCCACATCGTCACTTTTTGGTGAGAATATCTTCAAGACCTTGCCGGGATGGTACATGATTATGCCACTTTTATATATGTCTCTTTTTTAATATTAAATATCATTGATTGAACTTATAGAAGATATATACTATAATCCCATAAGTGAGGAATAAATAGTTATTTATCGATTTATTGGCACAGGATTTAGGAGGTGTATTGCCATGGATGATGTCAAATTCGTCCTAGATTGTCTTGATACGGGGAGAAAAATAGAGACAGAAGGGATCAAATTTTATAAAGGGGGCGCAGAGACCATCAAGGATGGAAAAGGCAGGGAGACCTTAAAATTTTTGGCCAACGAGGAGAAGGAGCACTTAAGGTTCATCAACAATCTATCGCGCTCGTTTAAAGAAAATGAAGGCAGAAAGAGGATTGCTAAGATAATAAAAGAACACAAAAACCTGATGTCAAGACCCAAGATATTCCCTGGTAAAGCAGAGTATGAAAAGAGGATAGAAACAGACAATGCTGACAAGGAGATTCTAAATGAAGCAAAAAAAGTGGAGGATAGGTCGATAGGATTCTACCAGGAGTGTAAAAGAAAAGTAGGCGAACAAGAATATAAAGAGATTTTTGAGACGCTTGAAGGTGAAGAGAAGAAGCATCTGGAATGGATAGAGATGATGCAGGGCTACATGGATGTCCACGGTTACTGGTATGACCTCTACGAATACTTCGCCAATGAGTAGAATCTTTCTCTTGAAAGTAGAGTGACTTAAAGTGCAGTCAATCTTTCTTTTTAAAGAAAAGCCAGTTTTTTTCTTTTCCAGGCTTTTTTAAACGGACTAAAACATAACCCCCTTTTAGTTTTTCCCCTTTTATCTTGATGACCAGTTTATCTTCAGTCTTTTCCAGAATGTCAAAACTGCCTTTATCCCATATCTCCACTTTTCCAGCACCGTATTCTCCTTCAGGTATGGAGCCCTCAAAACTGGCGTAATCAAGGGGGTGGTCTTCCACATGGACTGCCAGTCTTTTTAGTCCAACCGTTGTTGGTGGCTCCTTTGGTATTGCCCAGCTTTTTAATACGCCGTCCATTTCCAGGCGGAGATCCCAGTGGAGGTGTGTAGCTTGATGCTTGTGGATGACGTAGATATTACCCCCCCTTTTTTCCTCTTCTCCTCTGGGTTCAACTGTCTTCCCAAAGTCTCTTTTCTTAACGTATTCTTCCAAGGACAAGAGCACTACCTTTTTTAAAAAAATTTACCAAAGCTTCTCATCAGTGAACGCGACAAGAGGCAGTTTATAAAACTGTTAAAACTTTTTACCGCCTCTTCATTTATTTAGACAAAGAAAGAATATAAAATCTGTGATTGGCCGGGGGCAATTTATTGAAAATAGAAAGTGCCGGAATTCTAAGTATTTTATTCGTTTTGAATTGCAATTGACCCTGCAGGCATCTGCTTTTTTAAATCCTAGTTTCGCCTGCAATCTATCATTAGATAGAACGGTTTTTTATGGGGTAAAAACAAAAAGAAAATCTTGAAACCCTCATTTCGATCGCTAGGTTAAAAAATTTAAATGAAAATAGCATTATCCTTCTTGCATGCTTACGGTAGACGACTGGATGAAATGTCCAAAATGTGGTCAGGAGGTTCCTAAGATTGAGGAGTACTGCCCTAACTGCGAACAAGAGATAAGGGCCTATGTGGGGAGTGTGCCTTGGTGGGGACTTGTCGGGGTAACCGTCATGGGAACAGGATTCCTAATATCCGCTATAACTTTAAAATATGTTTGGACTGGAGTGGCAATCATATTATCTACCCCATTGCTGGCCGTGTATTATTTCAAAAAGAGGGCAGTCGATAGATTGACCATAATCAAAAAGTGAAAAAAACTAAACACCTGAAATCGAAAAACACCAGGTTTATATAAAGTTCTTTTTTTTAAGTAGTTTTAATGAAGGAGAGAATGCTCTGTCCGAATTGCAAGGCCAAGGTTTTTGTAACAGAAGAAAACTGCCCTAAATGTGGCTATGAGATAAAGGCTTTTGTTCAGAGCACGACTTGGTGGGGCATAATAGGTCTTTTATTTATAACCTTTGGTCTCATCGCCTCCGTTATTAATTCATCCCTAGATTATATCGGCGTGGGTCTGATAGTAGCAACACCGCCTCTGATTTTTTATTATCGAAATAGGCAACGGATCGAGAGACTCTCTCTAAGAAAAAGGAAAGGGCGTTGAGTTCTAGATTTATCGTGAGAGAGTTTAAATAGCAAGAACCGTTCCAATTTGAAATATAAAGAATAATTAGGATCCATAAATCAAAAAGAGAAACCCATTTCAAGATGGTTTAAATATCGTGAGCTTGGATCTCTATACAAGGTCTTTGACGGTTTTGATTACTTCTTTTATGTTAATAGGTTTTGTAAGGTGGTTGTCTGCATGGGCATACTCAAGGCTTTTCTTTACGCTGTCATCGCTCCTTCTAACAGATAGCATCGAAACAGGGACGCCCATTTTAGATTCTTTTATCTTCTTGCATACTTCCCATCCGTCGATCTTACTCATCATTATGTCCAATAGCACGATGTCTGGTTTCTCTTTTTTTATTCTATCTAAGCACTCTTTGCCGCTCCTGGCCACCTCAACATCATAACCCTCTCTTTCAAGCATCCTCTTCGTGGTAAATATTATATCGGGCTCATCATCCCCAATCATTATCTTGGCCATATAAACCCCTATTTTATTCATCTTTCGCAGCAAAGGATTTTCTATTTCATTAATTATAGAAAGGTAGGTATTTAACGCTGTCGATTCCCCAGAACTTTTTACCCAAGATGGAATTGAGATTAGACTATTTTGAATATAATTCACCACAAATTTAAATACAATAAAAAACAAAATTATGTTACCTAACCAGATGAGGTTATGTTTTAAAAATAATTATAGGAGAAACAAGATGAAGATTAGAAAGCTTAAAAAAGAAGTAAGATACGGAACATGCAAGTGCTCCAAGAGTTGCATGTAGGATCTGGTCAGAATAATTTACATGGAGGGTAAATAGAGCCCTTTAGATCAAGTTTTAGTAGGTTAAAATGGATTCTGATGAATTAAGGAACCGAATCTGTTCTAAATGCGAGTTTTACAAAGAGGGGGAGAAGTTAGAGTGCCGCGCTTTCAAAGTAGCCAAAAAGCTGGTATCCGAAGGGAAGATAACCTTGGATGAGTTGTAATGCATCCGAAATTGAAAAACTCTGCTTTAAAAGAAATCGAGACTAATGTACTGTATGATTTTGTTGCAGATGAACTATATGAATTGGACGACGAATCATTCAACTTCCTTAGGTATTGTACCGGGAGGAACAGTCTTTCTAATATAATAGGGAAGACAGGTTGTAATGAGAAGGAAGCTAAAAATCTAATAAAATACCTTCAAAAAGAGGGACATCTAGAATTTAAAAAGGATGATAATGGGGTCGAAAAGTTCCCATCTGCTGATAAAGTTCTGCCATCTCTTAGATATCTCCAGCTCCACATAACGGAGAAGTGCAATCTTAATTGCAAGCACTGTTATCTAGGTACTAAGCGGCAAAAAGACCTTGATTTAGATATTATTGGTAAAGTGATAAGGGAATTTAGCCAATCAGGATTGAAGCTTTTAATCACTGGAGGGGAGCCTCTACTCCACGATAAGTTCTGGGAAGTACTCAAGATCGCTAAAAAATATCCGATTAGGGTGGAAGTCCTTTCTAATGGTACTTTGATAACAGATGAAAAAGCGAGGAGGTTATCGAGATATATACACGGAATCCAGATAAGTATAGACGGGCTAGAGGGAGGACATGAGTCTTTGAGAGGAAAGGGGGCATTTAAAAAAGCGATAAAAGGAGTAAAAGCGGCGAAAAGATATCTCAAAGTTACCTGCGCGACAATGATTCACAAAGGCAATGTATCCGAGTTTCCTCAGCTAGAGAAATTGATGAAAAACCTGAAAATTGATGAGTGGAGCATAGATATCCCATCTGAAGCTGGGAATATGGCAGAAAATTTAGACCTGGCAGTTGATTTTGAGACATCCACCCAGATCTTTGGAAGATACGGATACAGTGCTGGGATGCATCTGGGCGATAAAGGATATTCTTGTGGCTCCCATATTTGTTCAGTAAATGTCCTCGGCGAGGTCTCAAAATGTGGCTTTTTTTCAGACCCAGTTGAAAATGTAGAAAATGAAACCTTGATAGACTGTTGGAGGAAGATTATTGACGATTATGTCCCCAGACTAACAGAATTAGAATGTAAAGAATGTAAAGTACTTGAAAAATGTAGGGGAGGTTGCAGATACCGGGCTTTTAAAGCAGGCAATTTCTTTGGGAAGGATCCGTTCATGTGCCATCTTTATCTTGAAAGTTAAAAATAGTTTTGAGAGCCAAAATCTCGTCTTTAAGTCGGTATTAGTTGATGATTCTTAGAATTTCCTCATCATTTGCCGTCGAAGTCTCCAACAGCCATGTTATAGATAGTTTCACCAGAGGCCGGAAATACGCCGTATACCTTCTGGGGTTGGGTTAAGCCATCTGCACCGGTTGGGTGGTAGAATATATTTCCTGAGTTGGTGGTGTAGACAAGCCCGTCCCTGTGGATTTCTACTTCAGGGGGCGGTGTTGTAGGTGCTGGGGTAGTTGTAACAAAAGGAGTTTTAGTTGGCAAACTGTGTTGTAGCGGATCTGGATCTTCGGCATCATTGATACCATC
>JBHICB010000051.1:0-8128 GCA_046759365.1 Hydrothermarchaeales archaeon (SeqCode) | reverse complement strand
TTCTCTTCTTCTGTTTCTTCTGGCCTCTCAATCTCCTCAGATTCCTTCTCTTTTTCTACTTCTAGGAGGGCTTTTTTGACCTTTTTTTCTGACTCATTCCCGATCTCAAAGCTCTGAGCTCTAGAACGATCCTCTTTATCTTTAAATTTGATGACATTTTCAACTTCTTCTGTCGTCAAACCGGTTCTAGTCACTATCTCTGAAACTATCTCAGCCTTATTCGTCGTATCCATAGTGAACTTCAGGTCCTCATCATCTATTTCGACCTTCACCGTGGCCTGATCGCCTTTTAATTCAACCTTGACTTCTGTTTCTTCTTCTTCATCATCAGAGGTCTCTTTTTCCTTCTTCAAGAGCTTCTTAGCGTTCTTTGCCAAACTCTCTGAGGCTTTAGCTTGTCCGTATGTTGCTCCATATTTCCCTTCCGCATAAAGGCTTTCACTCTTTTCTAATTTTGATTCAGCCTCACTAAGTAGCTGTTCCAAGGCGGCCTTATCTATGGCATCTGCCTCCAGTATCTTCTCTTTTATCTCTTCTATCTCTTCTCTGGCGTCTTCCAACTGGTCTTCAGCACGCTTTTTTCTAAAATCAGTAAGGCCTTTCTTCTTCTCAATCTCCTCAACTTCACTCTCAATCTCTACCTCGGTTTTTCCAGTTTTAATCTTGATCTTTGTTTTTGTACGTCCTTTTTTATTATCGATCTCAATCTTGACCTTCCCTGTTTGGTCTTCTAGACTGCTCAATATAGAATCGATCATTTGTTCCTGCTCTTCTGTAATGCCTCCTTTGACTTTGATCTTGATTTTCAGCTCACCTTTTACCATCTCAATTTTAGCTTGGTGTTCTTCGAGCTTTTTTTCAATCTCTATCTCGTCTTCGATCTCCTCTGTAGGGTCATCTTTATCCAAGTCTTTTATAGCAGACACGGTCTTTTCAAGAGCCTTGGAGTGCTCTTTTTGACCTTTTTCCATGGCTTCAAGCTTATTCTCATCAGCCATCGCCTTAATTTCTGAAAGCCTCTCTTCAGCGATTTCCAAACTCTTCTTTGCTTTGGCTCCTTTGTCAAAGGTCATAAGAAGGGATATCTCGTCCAAAGCGACATCAAGTCTGTACAGAAATGAATCGGGGGTTATTCCGGGGTCAACTACAACCTCCTGTGCAGAGACAGGGACAATAGTCAATAATAAAACACAAAACAAGATTGCAATTCTCTTCATTTTTAATCACCTCGCGTCAAATTATATGGTTTCAAAGGCTTAAAATTATCGTGAAACTGTTGTGAAACTATCAGATTTTTAAAGTGAGTTTATTCCTTTTGCCAAGTTTTTTCTTCTCGATTAGCCCCTTCTCCTCCAACTTTTGGACAATGCGGGTCATCTTCACCTTGGAGACTCCTATCTCCTCTAAAATCTCGTGCTGATAGGCCTCTTTTCGTTCTAAAAGAAGTTCCATTACTTTTCTCTCATCCTTTCCGAGCCCTTTTAAAAATAAGTCCCTTTTTCTCCCCCTCATGTAGTATATCGAAAGAATTGTTCCAACAAGTATAACTAAAGATATCAAATACGGGAAGTAAGATCTTTGGGGTACGCTATAAGCCACTGAGTACGTAACTTCGTCCCCAGCTTTGAAATTATTTCCTCCCCACTGAATATGGTATCTGTTACCTTCAATAGATTGACTATCCGGAGTGGGAAATATGCTATAACCGTCTTCTGTGGAGATGGGTAAAGAATGATCAGGCAAGATGACTTGAAGGGAGAAATCTCCAACACTTACCGGGAACCTCAACTTGAATAGCGCTTCCATTTCCCCGTCTTTCCTCGAAAGGGGCGCACCGGTAGAAAAGGAGAGCTTCAAGTGACCCTTATCTGATAGATTCGAGATTACGACATATGATTGGGGTCCTTGTTGAACTTCATACTCTATCTTTCCGTCATTTGAAGTGGGCGATATTTGGTCGATATTACCATCCACAACGTAGGTAAGGTCGGACATCCCCGATAGGGTGAGCTCCACCTCCTCTTGGACAGTTTCTCCTGTTATATCTGCTTTAATGGAATACGTATGGAACTCTTGGGCAGTTACAGGAGGAAATAATAGAATAAAGATGATTAAAAGGTACAAAATCCTCATATTATCACTTATAATAAAATCTCTTCTTTACATATTTTAGTCTTCCCGTACACGCCTCAACAGAAACTTTAAGAGTATCAGTGGCAAAAGTCCTGATTCGAAGCCAGATGGGATGTTTTTCATCATTAAGGCCTTTAATACAGAAATGGAGTTGTATTATGCACGGACTTCCAGTAGCAAAGGAAATTGTTGAAACAGTAATCAGTTCAGTGGGGGGGAACCAGTCGAAGGTTAAAGAAATCGATGTTGAGATGGGACCCGACTCTACAATTGATGCCGAGGAGCTGGAGTTATGCTTTAATGTTGCATCCGAGGGTACTGAAATAGAGGGTTCAAAAATAAATATCACTTTAAAACCGGGGCAAGTTGAATGCCTCGATTGTGGGAAAAAAGAGCAAAAAACCCATCTAGATAGAATTCCGGTATGTTCTTCCTGTTACAGCACAAACTTAAAAATCAAAGATGAGGGAATAGTCCTTAAAAACATTACATTCGAGGAGGAAGAAAATTGAGGGTGACTATGGCACAAGGCGCCGGCGGAGAGCTTATGGACCGCCTCCTTGAAGACTCTGTTTTGAAAAAATTTACAAAAGGAAAAGTCGGAGCTGTGGGGTTGGCAGACCTGGATGACGGGGCTAGTCTTGAAGTAGGCGACTTTGAGGTCATAGTCTCAACAGACGGCCATACCGTAAACCCGGTTTTTTTCCCGGGAGGAGATATCGGAAGCCTTGCTGCCTGCGGCACCATGAATGATATATCTGTAATGGGGACAAAACCTGTAGCCCTTACAAGCTCTATTATATTGGAGGAAGGTTTTCTTATAAGCGACCTTGAAAAGATCCTTCTTTCTATGAACGAATCATGTGATGAGGTGGGCACATCCCTTATCGCGGGGGATACAAAGGTGATGGAGACCGGGGCCCTTGACAAGATCGTAATAACCACCACAGGCTTGGGCATAACAAAAAAAGAAAACATAGTCCGGGACTCGGGTCTTAAGGTGGGAGATAAAATAATCATTTCCGGTACAGTCGGCGACCACGGCATTTCTTTAATGTCTTTTAGAGAAGGATTTGGGTTCGAGACTAAACTTAAAAGTGATGTTGCGCCGGTTTGGGACATGGTTGAAAAGGCTCTAAGGGCAAGCGAAGTCCATGCCATGAAGGATCCGACAAGAGGGGGCCTTGCAGCAGCTTTAAACGAATTTGCCAGAAAGTCAGGCGTAGGCATCCTTGTAAAAGAGGAGGACATACCGCTAAAAGATGAGGTCATCTCAGCCTCAGAGATGCTTGGCCTCGACCCGTTCATGGTCGCCAATGAAGGCAAGGTAGTCTTTGGCGTTACCGCAAGGGATGCAGTTGAAGTCCTTAAGGCAATAAAGTCAACGCCCATTGGAAAAGAGGCCAGGATATGCGGGGAGGTCATTGATAAATATAGAAAGAAGGTGATCTTGGAAACATCTATAGGCGGCAAAAAGATCATGGAAATGCCTGTAGGGGACCCTGTGCCAAGAGTATGCTAGGATCCGGTGTAAAATCTACAGATATGATTGCTGGCCAACATAGCACTGACCCAGGGATATTCCGCCATCACCACAGGGAGCCTTTGTCTGGGTTAAAAATCTATAATCCTCCTCGTTGAGGATTCTTCTTATCTCGGAAACGATTGCATTGTTGTATGCAACACCCCCCGACATTCCAATTATGTCAACGTTTGTCTTTTTAGCTGATTTGATGGCAATTTCAGCAAGTACCCTTGCGACAGCAAGCTGAGCTGACGCTGCCAAGTCTTCTCTTTTTTTAGTATTCATCTGGCTTATCACAGCATCAACGATGCCTCCTGTATCACCTACAAAGATTCCGTTTTTTCTTTCTATCTTATAAGGGATATCTATTGATGCCTGGCCTTTTGATGCCAGGCCCTCAAGTTTCATAGCAGGCTCCCCTTCATATGTCCTTTCATAACAGGCACCCAGAATAGCCGACACCGCATCAAGGACCCTGCCGGTGCTTGTGGTATAAGCGACATTAAAGTCTCTTTCAAGTTGCTTTATGACCATCTCCAGCTCCTTTTGACTTCTAAACCCATCTTTTAGGCGTTTTTTCAGGATTTTTTCAAGTTCATCGGATTTATACATCCCTGATAGTATCCCTGCTGCCATCCTGGCTGGATAGGTCGCCGCAAGGTCGCCACCGGGCATGGGATGACTCTGGAGATGGCCCAGTCTTGTATAATCTCCTTCTTTGCAGTAGAGTATTTCTCCTCCCCAAACATTGCCGTCCGATCCATAGCCCACGCCGTCCGATGATATCCCTATAATCTCATCCATATGACTTTCTGCCATAAGGGAGGCGATATGCGCATGGTGGTGCTGGACCCTTAATAGTTCTGCGTTATACTCTTTTGCCAACTTTTCTCCTTCCCTTGTGGTGTTAAAGTGCGGGTGCAGGTCCACTGCTACAATGTCAAAGTCTTCGACTTTTCCCAGTTCTTTTAGTCTTCTTAAAGCATGAAGCAGGAAGTCGAGGGTTAAAACCTTTGTAGTATCTCCTATGTACTGGGACAGGACGGCCCTTTTTCCTTTTAAAATGCAGGCTGTAACATTCAGTTCTGCGCCAAGGGCCAGGACTGTTTTTTCACTTGTAAAGTCAAGCTCGATGGGCTCCGGCACCCACCCCCTGGACCGTCTTATAAATGCCACTTTATCCCCTACAACCCTTATCACACTGTCATCTGCTCTGTTGTAGATGTCCCTGTTGTGAAGAAGGCTGTAATCTGAAAACCCTGATTCAAGTATAAGCTTCGGGTCATTTAGAATGGGCTCTCCCGGAAGGTTTGCCGAGGTCATGACAAAGACATTTTCTTTTGCGTAGGAAAATAGGAGTTCATGAAGGGCAGTGTAAGGAAGCATTATCCCTATATTATCAAGTCCCGGTGAAACAGAATCCGCTAAAGCATTTTCTTTCTTTTTTAAGACAACAATGGGGCGCCTTAAGGATCTTAGTAGTTCTTCCTCTTTTTTGCTTACATAAGCAAGTTCCTTTACCGCGTCCATGTCCTTTGCCATAAGGGCGAAGGGCTTTTGCGGCCTTTGAAATCTCTTTCGCAAGTGCTTTATTACACCATCATCGATT
Source organism: Hydrothermarchaeales archaeon (SeqCode) (assembly GCA_046759365.1). GTDB lineage: Archaea > Hydrothermarchaeota > Hydrothermarchaeia > Hydrothermarchaeales > SZUA-236 > JAZFTJ01. The sequence continues at coordinate 2,861 of JBHICB010000051.1, read as the reverse complement.
CTTGCGGCAAGGTGTGTTCCGCCCACCCCCATTATAGCGACAATGGCCCCATCGTCTAGCAGCTTTGCCGTTTTTTTGACAGGGTTTTCATGTGGTATCTTCTTCTGCCCTTTGTAAAGTTCATACTTGGGCCCGCAAACAGGGCAACAGACCGGCTCGGCATGGTAGCGTCTGTTCAGGGGATTTTCATATTCCTTTTTACACTCTGCGCACATGGGGAATTCGTCCATGGCGGTGTTTTCTCTGTCATAAGGAATTGATCTGATGATTGTAAATCGTGGTCCGCAGTCAACACATATCGTAAAGGGATAGCCGGATCTTCTGTCTATTTTATTTTTTACCTCCTGCATGCATTGGCTGCAGATACAGACATCAGGCGGGAGGGCGGACTCGGATGTGCCGGCCTTTTTACTTTTAAGTATCCCAAAATCTTCAATCCCTGTCTCTTTTTTATGGCAGATTTCAAGGCCATCAAGCCTTGCCAAAGGTGGGAGTTCGTTTTTAAAAAACAAAAGGAAGTCATCAATCTTTTTCTTTTCCCCCTCAAGGACAATAAATACTCCGTTGCCCACGTTCTGCACAAAGCCTTTAAGACCTGATTTTTTTGCAGTCCTATATACAAAAGGTCTAAATCCCACGCCCTGGACAATGCCGTTTGCTAAAATCTCTGCCCTCATGGCTTAATAATATTATTTTGGAGTTGAAAAATCTATGCTGTTAAGTTATTGGCAGATTGTAAGATACAGTTTTGATAAGTAAGGCAAGGTTGCATAAAAGATTTTTATGGATGGGAAACCATAGCATAGAGGAGGTTATTGATATGGTATTATTGGAATCCTTGGAGATACCTCTTGGAACACAAATGCCCGATTTCGAACTAAGAGACCCTTATGGAGAGGTCTTTAAAAGCGACTCGCTTTACGGAAAGAAAGGTCTTTTGATGGTTTTCACCTGCAACCACTGCCCGTATGCAAAGGCGGTATGGCCGAGATTGATAAAACTTGCTGGATACTCCAAGGATTTGGGGATAAAAACAGTAACAATAAATCCAAACATCAATCCTGACTACCCTGAAGATGCTCCTGAAAACATGATAAAGAAGATTAAAGATTTGGGGATAGAGTTTCCGTATCTTGTTGATGAAACTCAAGGGACAGCAAGGTCATTTAAAGCCCAGTGCACACCTGACATTTATCTTTTTGATAAAGGGCACAAACTTGTTTACCACGGAAGGATCGATGACAACTGGCAGGATGAGACAAAAGTTACAAGAGAGGAACTAAAAGAGGCGATTGAGAATTTAGCTCACAATAAGCCCATCTCAGATCCACAGTATCCCTCCATGGGTTGTTCTATAAAGTGGCGATAATTTCTATGGGCGGGCGCGCCATTTTGAATGCCCAACACATGGTCCTGTTTTATTTTCCTCTGAATATTTTGATGAGATAAAAACCTAAATTCCAAAACCTTATAATTTGACCAGATAATTTAAGACGTTCACTGACAAATTTTAATCATGGAAAGAGAGCACCGCATTCTTGCAGGGATATTTCTCATTTCCACGGCCGCCTTAATTTTTGAAATAGCCCTGACCAGGGTCCTTTCCGTCGCCTTCTGGCATCACTTAGCGTTTCTTGTTATAAGCATAGCCCTTTTCGGAATTGCTGCAAGCGGGACCTTTCTAAGCCTGTTTCCGGTGGGAAAGGAGCTTGAAGACTCCCTCTCCCTTTTCTCCCTGTTATTTTCAATAAGCGCTGTAGGAAGCTATAGTATAATCAATAGTATTCCTTTTGACCCTTTCAGGTTTTTCTTGGACAAGTCTCAAGCCCTTTTAATATTTCTATACTACCTCCTCCTCTCAGTGCCTTTTTTCTTCTTCGGACTATGCATGGCAGTCTCTTTTTTGAAGAAACCGAAAGATGCAGGGAAGTTGTATTTTGCAAATCTTTCAGGCTCAGGAATAGGTGCTTTGGGTGTCCTTGGACTTTTTTCAATATTCGGTGGCTCAGGGGTCCTGGTCTTTAGTGCCGTTCTTGGCATAACTTCAAGCTTTTTTTTCTCGTGGAAAAGGAAAGTTTTGAATGGAGCGGTCCTTTTTATCCTCTTGGCCCTACTCTTTATGCCCACTCCAGCCCTTGAATTAAACATGTCTCCCTATAAATCCCTGCCCCGTGCCCTGCGATACCCTGATTCAAGGCTCATATTAACAAAGTGGAATGCTATCTCCAGAGTAGATGTCTTTGAAAGCGGATATGTAAGATATGCTCCGGGCCTTAGCCTTTCATATCAAGACCGCCTCCCCCCTCAGCTGGGACTGGCCGTGGATGGCGGAGGCATAAGTGCCATCACCCAGTTTAATGGCTCACCACTTGAATTTACAAGTTTTCTTACATCTTCTGTCCCCTACGTTCTAAACCAGGAGGGGAAGGTTCTAATCATTGAGGCTGGAGGCGGCCTTGCGATAATACAAGCCCTTTCAAACGGTGCCTCAAGGGTAAAGGTGCTTGAATCAAACCCTCTTATTATTGAAACGGTGGGGGGTCTTCAGGAATTTTCTGCAGTCCACAGTGACTCAATGGTAGAGGTTAAAAACACAGAGGTTAGGAGTTTTCTCAAGCTTGAAAATGAGAAGTTTGACATAATCCATATCGGACTTTCTTCCGCTGTTCCTGCCTCCTCGACTGGCGTCTATGCATTAACAGAAAACTATCTTTTTACAGTTGAGGCATTCAAAGAGTACCTAGAGCATCTTTCTGACAATGGAATTTTATCTGTAACCAGGTGGCTTCAACCCCCTCCAAGGGAGGATTTGAGGACAGTCTCCATTGCCATTGAAGCCATGGATGAATTGGGTATAGATA
>JBHICB010000050.1:0-8182 GCA_046759365.1 Hydrothermarchaeales archaeon (SeqCode) | reverse complement strand
TGATCTATATAATTTCAGGAAAAGTCCAAAGAAGCGCCGCCGGCAGGACTCGAACCTACGACCACCTGGTTAACAGCCAGACGCTCTACCTACTGAGCTACGGCGGCACCAAAGATAAAGAGATATTTTCGACTATAAAATATTGATGTAACCAAAAACAAGATTATTGTGGATATGGGTCCTAGAGGATGTAACCCCAGAAGTATACAGCAAAGGTGGGGACAAATAATAAAACCCAGACACTAAGCTTCCAGTTCTTAATACTCGTCCCGTCCATAGGGGATACGGGCAGCAAGTTGTATATGGCCACTAAAAGATTTATTGGAATCCCAACGGTAGCCAAAAGGCCCAAGGACCCAGAGGCACTAACAAAAGGAACAAGGATGATGGCAATCAGTATATTAACAAGAGGTCCTGTAGAATAGATTAAGCCCTCTATTTTCTTTTCAATGTCTTTTGCATCCAACACGCTCCTGCCCGGGGTTGCAAAGACGTTTCCAAAAAGATAGGATGTCAACACTACCAGGCCTACTCCTGAAGCCCACACCTCGAACTTCGCATCTATGTTATATCTAAAAGCCATGACGTTATGGGCAAACTCGTGTCCGATTACTGCTATGCCTGCGGCAACGATGTACACCCATGCCTGAGAAAAGGATTGGGTGTCTGCCCAAACATAGGCCAACCCAAATAATATTCCTGAAAAGATACCGATGCCAAGCTCTGTGGTGGTAAAACCGTAAAGACCACTCGGTTTTTCTCTCTTCTCCTCAGCTTCTTCTTTTTTAGTGGTGTCGCGCTCGCTTGCCATCTCCTCGACAAGCTCTTCTCCTCCACCTCTAAGGAAGTCCTTCAGCCTTCCGACAAAGCCGCCTGCCTCGCCAGTAGCAGCTGTTGTAGCAGTGCTGGCCGCTGTCTGCGTCGCTACTGCAGCCGCTGCGCTGGCCCCAATACCTGTAACCACAGCCGCTGTTGCCGCTGCCGACTCCGGGATGAATGGCTCGGTGGGCAGGTCCTTTTTGTCAAACTCGTATCCGTAAACATCCCCTGCCACCAGGACGGTCTTACCTTCGGGTCCTGTAACGCTTTCAATGACAAATGAGGGCCTGTTGGTATCCCTTGAGATGATCTCAAGATATTTTTCATCCTGAAGCCATTTTGTAACCTCATTGTGGTTGGGACCGCCTATAAGAACAAGATCGTAGCTCCAAATGGATCTGCCTTCAAATTCGGTGATTGTGTCGTCATATACAATATCCGCCCCTACAACTCCAAGTGAATCCATTACCTGGTCAAGGGTGTTCTGCTCCATGGGGTCCAGATCCTTGCCCACGATAACCAATGGCGTGTCGAGGACTACATTTGTAAGGTCTCCTGCCTGCATTATGGCCAGTTGAGAGGCAAAAGGGAAATTGGCAAGCTCTTCCTGTATGTTTACTCCCTCTGGAACTTCCTGGGCCAAGGCAGGACCAACTAAAACTAGGAGTAGGGTTACCGCTAGGACTACCCTCTTTTTCATGATAACTTTTTGCATGTTTATAACTTATAAATTTTTGCCTCCTAATGGGCCCTCTTTATCCCAATACCCTTGCAGTTGTTAATCCAAAAATTTAATTGCTAAACAGGAATGGGTGACAGAAATGGGAAGAGACATATGTGCAAGGTGTAAGAGGCCTTTAAGAAATAACGAACCCAGCATCTTCCATGCATTTCAGATATATCACCGAAGATGCTACAAGGGCAGACCCACCCAGATAATAAGGAAATGAGGACTTTTTCTATTTTTTTAGATAGTAGTAGACAGTGGTTAGTGGTATATCCAGCTCCTCAGATATCTCTTTAACAGAGAAGCCCTTCTTATTTAACTCATAGACCTTATCTATCTTCCAATTCGGATGCGATCTCGGTCTGCCGGGAGTCAGGAGTAATGGAGTGAAATCCACGCCGATCTTTTCAAGAGCGACCCTGATCTTTTTTGGCGTACGCTCAAAGAGGCTTGGGGGGCATGTTATGGTCTTGACCTCCGGGGCAGCTGTTAATATAGACGCAAGTATGTTGATGGTCGGCCGAATGCTCAAGTGAACCTCTTTTGTGCCTTTATCTAGTTTCTCATCGATCTCATCAAGCAGCACTTCTTTTTGGCTGGATCTAAGGACTACTACAGCTACTACATTATCCATTTTTACACATCAATTAAAAGCTAATTTTGGGGTTATATTGAACTGAATAGGATATTTTTGAGCACTCTTTCTATTAAAACATTATTGAAAATGAGGTGAAAGTATTAAAGAGCACCTTTTGTGCTTGGCACGCCCTTTTTTCTCTCATCTTTTGAGGTTGCCATATCCATGCTTAAAGCTAAAGACTTGAAGATGGCCTCGGCTACGTGGTGCTCGTTTTTGCCATCCAAAAGCTTTACATGCAGGTTCATCCGGGTTTGGGATGTGAGGCTCTCCAAGAAGTGGGATATCATCTCGGAGCTTAGATCTTCTATCTTCTTTCTCCTGAATTTGACACCGAATGAGCAGTGACTTCTACTACTAAGATCCACAGATGTCAAGAGCAAGACATCGTCCATCGGTACTATCGAAAATCCGAATCTTTTGATGCCTGCTTTGTCTGCTATAGCTTTAGAGAATGCGTTTCCTAGGCATATGGCGACATCCTCTACTATGTGGTGTTCATTGTCTCCAACAGCCTTTATCTTAATGTCAAAACATCCGTGCTTGGCAAAACTACCCAGCATATGATCTAAAAATTTAGTCCCTGTCGAGATGCTGTAATCTCCTGTCCCATCCAAATCTAGGACAAGTGTTATGTCAGTTTCGCTTGTCTTTCTTTCTATTTTCGCTTTTCTCATTTTGAAACCTCTAATTCATCTAAAGCGCCTTTCACTATTTCTTCTTCCATTCTCTTCCAATCGTTAATTGGTAAGTTTTTTGTAGAAATCTTTTTTGAGATTGAAGATTTATCAACTTTATTTTTCTCGACCATTTTTGACATTTTGTTCTCCTGCTTTTAAAGCTGTTTTAAAATCCAACTTTCCGGTATATAAAGCAGACCCCACCACACAGCCTATTGCTCCGGTACTTTTTGCCTTTTTCACATCATCGATGGTGGTTATACCACCAGAGACGATCACACCTAGAGTGGTAGATTGGACCAGATCTTCAATTATCTTTCCATCAAATCCTTTCATAAGTCCTTCGACATTGACGTTGGTAAAAAGTACCTCGCTTGCAGTCTCTTCATAGCTTTTGACGATCTTTTTTGCTTCTAGGTTTGTCTTCTCCTTCCATCCCTTTACGAGGACCTTTCCGTCCTTTGAATCCAGGGCAATGATGATCCGGTCTTTCCCATAAACGTCGGCGAGATCGCTTACAACCTGTGGGTTGTTGATGGCGATGGTTCCCAGTATTATCTTGTCGACTCCCAGATCCAAGATTTTCCTTGCATCTTCTATACTTCTGATGCCGCCCCCAAACTGGACAGGCACTCCTGAGCTTTTAACAATATCTTGGAGTATGTCTTCGTTTACCCTTCGGCCTTTAATCGCCCCATCCAAGTCGATGATGTGCAATCTTTGTGCCCCTCGGGATTCCCAATTCAAGGCAACTTCAACAGGGTCATCCAGCTCTAGGATGATATCATCCGCCCTGCCCTGTCTTAGCTGGACGCACTTTCTATTTTTAAGGTCTACAGCCGGAATAACTAGGAAATTCATGAATCACATTCTCCTATTGGTGCCTTATTAGGCTTTTTGTCGTCAAATTAACAAATTTTAAATTACATGAGGATATCAAGATCAAACAAAACAACCTTTCGGTGTCTTAAATGGATATTGTAATAAAAAATGCCTTGCTCATCACTATAGATGATAAAAGGAGGGTTTTAAAGGATCACTCCATAGCCATAGAAGATGGACAGATAGTTGAGATATCAAAAGATATCGGGGGGGAGGCTGAAACCACAATAGATGGGAAAGGAAAGCTTTTAATGCCCGGTCTTATCAACGCGCACACCCATTTGGCGATGACACTTTTTAGGGGGACAGCTGATGACGTACCGCTCATGAAATGGCTGCAGGAGGAGATATGGCCCATTGAGAACAATCTAAATAGAGATAACGTGAGGGCCGGCTCTCTGCTGGGGATACTTGAGATGATAAAGTCTGGTACGACATGCTTTAATGACATGTACTGGCATTTAGATTCGGTTGCAAAATGTGTCGAAGAATCCGGCATCAGGGCGGTGTTGTCGACGCCGTTACTTGATGTCATGGGTCCAGAACAAGGGCAGAAGCTTCTAAAAGAAGCAGAAGATGCCATAAAAAAATACCAAACAAGCGGTAGGATAGTGCCATTCTTCGGTCCTCATGCTCCTTATACGTGCTCTGAAGAGTTGCTTTTAAAGACAAAAGATTTGGCCGAAAGGTATCATGCCGGAATTCATATCCATGTCTCAGAAACCAAGGAGGAGGTTGAAAACTCCAAAAAGGAAAAGGGTGCCAGGCCGTTTGAATACCTTGAAAGGATAGGATTTCTAAACGAAGATGTTGTCGCGGCTCATTCTGTATGGGTATCAAAAGCTGAAATGGATATATTAAAAAACAAAAAGACAAAGGTCTGTCATAACCCCATAAGCAATATGAAGCTTGGAAGCGGTGTTGCCCCTGTGCCTGAGTTTTTAGATAAAGGGATTATCGTTTCTCTGGGAACAGATGGTGCCGCCAGCAACAACAACTTGGACATGTTCGAGGATATGAAAGTGTGTGCCCTGCTTCACAAAGTCAATAACAGCGATGCCTCTCTGGTGCCTGCCTTGAATGCGCTGGAGTTTGCCACCATCAATGGTGCAAAAGCATTAGGATTAGAAGACAAGATCGGCTCAATTGAGGTTGGGAAGAGGGCAGATGTTATAATGCTGGATATGCAGGGCACAACTTTGGTTCCAATGACAAACCCTGTTTCGCATTTGGTCTACTCAGTCCAGGGAAGTAATGTGGAGACAGTAATAGTGGATGGAAAAATTATAATGGAAGATCGCCGGATGAAGACCCTGGATGAGAGCAGGGTTATCGAATTTGCTAGAGAACAGGCCAAAGACCTCTTTGAAAGATCAGGTAAAGCAGACCATCTGCTGGGCATCTAGTTCATAAAAATTCTTTTAATCTTTTTATTGCGTGATATCTCTCTTTGTCGTCCAATTTTGCGGCATCAACGGCGTCTTTTAAAGTCTGGATAGAATTGTCATAGGCCTCTTTATCAACAGGGTAGGGAAATCCGTCTTTTCCTCCGTGAGTGAAGCTGTATTTTACAGGGTCCTTCCAGCTAGGATCAGTGCCGTAGATAAGATCCGATATCAAGGCCAGGGCCCTTATTTTTTTCGGTCCCATACCCTTTAAAGCGACAAGCTCCTCATAGCTTTCCGGCTGGATCTCATACGCATTTTTTAAGACTTTCATCCCGGTCTCTGTCATGTCTATCTCAAGGACGGGGTGATGAGCGGGCATGCCAAACTCTGTGCTTTTATGGTCCAGAAAATCAGTCAGCTGTTTCTGTTTTGAAGGCAAGAAATATTTCCTAAGGTGCTCAGGATTATCCCTTACCAGATCCAGGCTGGTTTCCCGGGTCTCTCTGCTATCCTTTGAGGTCATGTCCAGTACAATATCCTCGACCTTGTCACAGCAGATGCCATTGTGAGGCTCCTCAACAAACTCTTTGACGTTATCTTTGAGCCAGTGATATCTTCTTGCATAGTTTTCGCCCATGCCCTGCTGGACAATGGCCCAATTTCCTTTCTCGGTAAGGAAAAAAGAATGATGATAAAGCTGGTATCCATCTTGTATGCAGCTGTTATCTACCTTTGCTGCCATTTTACTTGAGTAAACCAAGTCCGCTGGGCTATTACCTGATAGGGAGAATAACTCTGAGGCATTTTTTATTTCCTCCGGTGTTTTTCTGGAAGCCCGCCCTTTCCCACCGCATACGACAATGCCATGATCTTCTGCGTTTAAGGCCTCTTTTAAGGCTCCGCATACAGTTGTTGTCACTCCTGAAGAATGCCAATCAAAAGCAAGTGCACATCCCAAGGCTTGAAAAAAATACGGGTCTGATATTCGTCTGACATATTCTTCCTGGCCATAATCATAGATGATCGCTTCCGAGATAACTCCTGCCAGTTTTTTCATCCTTTTGAAAAGCCAGGGGGGGCATTTTCCAGAGTGTAACGGCAGACTAACGGCACCGACTTTTTTCAATGTATTACACCTACCTAATAACGATCTGGATTCTTTACACTAAAGTTTATCGATTGAAATTTGGCAGGTTTTATATATACCTACTAAGTCAAAAGATTTTACATGGACGTTCCGGAACTTTACAAAAAAAGGGCGCTGGTTCTAGGCTGCGGTAACATACTTTTCGGCGATGATGGATTCGGAGTTGAAGTTGCCCAATACATCAACAAAAATTACAAAATACCCTCAGATGTCGAAGTCATGGATGTCGGCACAGGAGTGCGAAATATACTTTTTAACATGGTACTCTTTGAAGGAGGGCCAAAAAAGATCATAGTAGTAGACGCAGTAGACAAGGGCAGAAAACCAGGGGAGGTCTTCGAAATAGACTTAGATGATATACCAGAAAACAAGACAGACGACTTTTCACTCCATGAAATGCCATCCTCAAACATGCTAAAAGAGCTTAGAGACTTTTGCGGAGTCGAAGTAATAGTACTCGTATGCCAAACAAAACACATACCAGAAGAAGTAGAAATGGGCCTTTCAGAAGAGGTAAAAAAAGCTATACCACATGCATCAAAAAAGATAATGCAAGAACTAATCAAAGACTAGCTAGATGCCAACATTATATTTACATATCATCTATTGCTCAGATCTTTAATCTTTCTAAGCTTTCTCTTCAAGTTCTCTTTTTCGTCTTCACTAAGATCAGACCCCTCCAGCATCTTTGAAAACACTTCATATTCCTCGTTAGTAACAATACCGTCCTCCATAATCTTATCTAGCTCCGCTTTCAGCTTCACACTAGGGACCTTACTATCTATCTTGCCTATATCCTTGACGTACTCATCAATGAGATTCTCTAACACAGATTCTGTTATTTTATCTTCATCCTTCCACTTCCTGAAGAGATCCTTCAAATCCGACTTCTCCTTTTTCCCGATATCCTTGGATTTACCCAGAATATTTTCAAATGCATTATACTCGCTATCGCTGATCTCACCATCACTGAGCATACGGTGAACCTCACCTTTCAAGCGGGAAGGGACATCTCCAAACTTCTCCTCCATAATCCTCTCTCTGATCTCACCAAGGTAGTCATCTATCCTCTTGTCCAAGATAGAATAGCTTTCCTCGTTGATCTTGCCCTTCTTCAAATGCTCTGAAACAACACCACGATGCCGATATAATTCAGCTTCACACCTCCGTGAGTTCATTCTAAAACTTTCATATGTCTTGTCAATGTCGTCGAGCAATTTTTTCACCCGCCCCCTCTTTCTTCTACTTAAAAGGCCCCCAATAACAGCACCCGTAATAGCCAGCATCACCCCCACTTGTTCCCAGTTAACATCCTTTTCTGCACTTTCTGATACCAACGGGTTTGGATCCTTTGAGTCCCAGAGGCCATCCCCATCAGTATCCTTTGCATAGGGATTGGTCCCTGCTCTCCTCTCCAGGTCATCAGTCCAGCCATCACCATCGCTGTCCATTTCTGTTTCTGCCTTAGTTCTTGGAAGAACAGGCTGCGCCTGCTTCGGAGCTAAAGTTGGTGCACTAGTAGAAGGGGTTTCTGTTTCCCCCAAGATGGTGGGTGGTGGCGTAGTTGGTGGAGCAGTTGTTGACTGTCTTTCCTCCAGGAACCTTGTGGTTGTGGATACTCCATCCATGTATATGTTAAAACCCTCCTTATAGTGTAGACGGTAATTAAGCTCTTCGCTAGACACGACTTTGATTGTACCAATCTTTGTCGACTCTTCAAGGCTTGTACCAACCATACTCTTCTCTTCCCTTAGTCCGCCACCTCCAATATTTATCCGTAATCCTGGGATGTAGGTCACTTTTTCTTTTTTCGGAGTTATTTGAAGTTCAACCTTGAAGATGTATTCTTTTCCTTCCTCAGCTTCATCTACCGCAAAAATAACACGTTCCTGTTCTTCAATC
>JBHICB010000049.1:0-8244 GCA_046759365.1 Hydrothermarchaeales archaeon (SeqCode) | reverse complement strand
CACAAAATGTTAATTAGGTTTGAGCGATTTTTTAGGGGAGAAAAGAAAACGGGGATAAGAACTGAAGAAATATTTCGGTCAATTGGGACAGAGGATTGAAGAGATTAGAAACATCTTGAGTAGCATCTCGAGGGTTCTATTGATGCCATTGTTACTGTGAACATAGACTGATAATAACTGATTGGAACAGGGGTGCAGATGAGCCAGAGACTAGATTTTTTCGCTGCACGAAATGTAAATTTACTTGGAGGGATATGATTAAACTTTGCCATTATAAGTGGGGTTAAATTTTCAGTAATGGGGGCGAGTCGAAAATCGCTGTGCAAATATTTTCAAAGACTAAAGGTTGGACAGCCAATTTATGGAGAAACGCTTAAATATGTAGTGTCCTTCCACTATTATACTTGGAAAGTGTGGAAAGTAGGTTGTAGCCTAATCAACACATATTGAACCCCTTGATAAATAACTTGGGACAAAATCACTATTGCATGATTTGAATAATCATGTAGCAGGCGGAGGACAAGTATGTAATGTCCAATGTTAGACTGACTATATCCTTCCATCGTGTTGTTTATCTAAAAAATCTAAAAATGGGATGTGCGCTGGCACAATTACAGCACAGTCAGGTCGATGTTATGAAAAATACAGCGGAGAGGCAAAAAAAGGATAGAGCATATTTCTTGGACCTTGAAGAGAGATATCAAATCTTGGTGGAGAACACCAACGATGCCATCTGCTTTATCAGTCCTGAAGGGGAGTATCTTTTTTATAACTCAAAGTTTCTTGAGATGTTCGGTTATTCAGAAGAAGAGATGGAGGATAAGACATTTTATGATATCGTTCACCCAGACGACCTTTCATTGGTCAAAAAGAGGCGGGAGGCGAGGTTGAGGGGTGGGGATGTACCCAGAAATTATGAGTACAGGGCCATTACAAAGGACGGCAGTACGCTGTATATAGAGACGAATGCAACATTGGTGAAAAGAGGAGACGAAGTCCTGGGTATTCAAACCATTCTAAGAGACGTGACAGAGAGAAAGAGGGTGGAGGAGGCGTTGCGCGATTCAGAGGAACGATATCGCGCTTTATTCGAACAAGCGGCGGACTCGATTGGGTTGGTTGATCCAAAGACTGGAGCACTTGTGGAGTTCAACGACAGAACACACGAGAACCTTGGCTATACCCGCGAGGAATTCAAAAAGCTCAAGATACCCGACTTTGAGGTCATTGAGTCTGCCGAGGAAGTCGCCAAGCACATCAAGAAAATAATCAAAGATGGGGCCGATACCTTTGAGACGAAACATAGGACAAAGGGCGGTGAGATAAGGGACATTCTGGTAAGTAGCAGGACCATTAACATTCACGGCCAAGATTTCATTCAAAGTATTTGGCGCGACAACACTGAGCGTAAGAAGGCCGAAGGCAAGATTAAGCATTTAAAGGAGTTCAACGAGAACATCGTTCAGTCCATGAAGGAGGGGATTATGATTGAAGATGAGAACGGCATCATAACATTTGTCAATCCAAAAACTGAGGAACTTCTAGGATATTCAAAGGGGGAGTTGATCAGGAAGCACTGGAAAGAGTTAGCTTCACCCAAATATGTAAAAAAGGTAGAGGAAGAGACAGCCAAAAGGCCAAAGGGAATAAGTTCCAGCTATGAGACAGCTGTCCTGACCAAAACAGGAAAAGAGATCCCCATCATAATCAGCGCCACACCTATTTTTGAAAATAGTGCATTCAAAGGAGTCCTTGCGGTGTACACTGACATAAGCGAGTTAAAGACATTGGAACAACAGCACATTGATGCGAAAAACGAGGCAGAGTTCTACATTGATCTGATGGGACATGATATTAACAACGCCAATACAATTGCTTTAGGCTTGCTTGATCTGATATTGGCGGAAAGTTCCAAACTCAGTGAGAACCAGTTTAAACACATTACCAAGGCATTTCAGGCGGTCAGGAGGAGTTCTAACCTCATCGACAATGTCAGAATACTTCAGATAGCAAAGGCAACCGGGAAAGAGACATTTAAGATAATGGATATATCGTTTGTGCTAAACGATGCTATAAAGGAAGCAAAAGCTCTGCACATTGAGAAAGATATAAAGGTAAACTACAAGCCAAAAGAGGCACTTATATACACAGACGATCTTGTCAAGGACCTCTTTTTAAATCTTATAGACAACGCTGCAAAGTATGATAGATCAGACAATGTAAGCATCGAAATCGGTGTGGAGGATTTGGGCGACAGCTGGAAGATCAATATAAAGGATCATGGGATGGGTATCCCGGATGACATGAAGGAGGTGATCTTTACCCGCTTCCAGAGGATCGATGAAGGTGTGAGGGGTTCGGGTATTGGATTGCATTTGGTCAAGACACTTGTAGACAAATACAAAGGCAACGTCTGGGTAGAGGACAGAATAAAAGGCGATCATTCCAAAGGCAGCATATTTTATGTCACACTTCCCAAGGGCCTTAAATGAGGGTAATTGAAAATCATATTGTGAGGGGCAAACTGGACTTACTTAAGTTATAAGATTATACTAGAGAGGAATAAAAAGCTATAGGAACTTTTGGCGCAAAGGATGGGGATTGACAGTTTATTCCACCTTCAACCCAAAATTTTTAAATACTCTTCCCTACACCTTAGCCATATTTATCATTTCATTATTCTGGAGGTTTTGTTATGGAGACAGAGACCAGGCGTAGATTGCCTTCAAAAGAGCGGTCCATAAAGGATGTAGCCACAGATGATATACGTGTCCGTGTTCTAGGGATCGTAGTGGGAAGGGATGAAGATAATTACTCCATAATGCTCGATGACGGTACCGGACGGGCTGTTGTCCAATTCATCGACCCAGACCAATTCCAGAAAGCCGAGGCAGGAAAGAAGGTCAGGATTATTGGCAGAGTAATGGTCAGTGAAGAGGTACTTATAGAAGCCGAGATAATCCAGGATATGAGCAGGCTTGATATGGGTCTGTACGAGCAGGTAAGATATATTACAGAGAAGATTAGAGGTGAATGATATGTTTAAGGTGACTATGTCAGATTCTAAACTTTTGAAATCATCAGTTGATGCCATATCTAATCTTATAGATGAGGCAGGTATAAGCGTCGACGAAGAAGGACTGAAGTTGAGGGCTATGGATCCGGCTCACGTGGCTCTTGTTGATTTCCAATTGAGCAAGGAGGCCTTTGACAATTTCGAGGTTACAGAGCCCGTGGTGTTGGGCGTAGACCTAGAAAGACTTAATACCATATTGAAGAGGGCTGGACCCGGTGAAATGATTATTATGGACTTGGATGAGGATAAGAATATGCTCAGGATCAAAATCAAGAATACCTCTACCAGGACATTCAGCCTGCCATTGATCGATGTCGCCGATGAGGAGCTCAAGGTGCCTAGCTTGGACTTTCCAAGCAGCGTGGAGGTCCTTCCAAGTGTTTTAAAAGAAGCCATAAAGGACGCAGAGATTGTAAGCGATCACGTCACATTGAAGACTGATGAAAATAGTCTGCATATCTCGGCCAAAGGGGATCTGGGAAATGTGGGCGTTAAGATCCTAAAAGATGACGCTATCGAATTTTTAAGCGGTGGGGAAGTGGGCAGTATGTTTTCCCTGGAGTACTTGTCAGACATGATGAAGGCCAGTGATCTTGCTGACACTGTAAAGATTAACCTTGGCAACGACATTCCAGTCAGATTGGATTTTAAAGCCGAGAATGTTCACCTCCTCTTTTTGCTTGCCCCGAGGATAGAGAGCGAGTAGATATCGGGAGTGGACCATGCTCGGACGCCTCTTGAATCCATTCTCAGATGAAGCCAAAGCCGTAGTTGAAAAGTCACCAGCACTCCCCAAGTTACCTGAAAGTATTTTCAATCTTGCAGAGAGGAAAGTAACGTGGAAGAAGACCGACAAACGGCCGCCAGATGATCTTGTAAAGAATTATGATGAGGAGAAGGACATCCTCTCTTTTTTTGTCTTGTTACAGGCAACTGCATTCAACTTTAGCCTTTACTCGGGAGAAGTACGCCTTGTAAAAGATGTTACAGAGGAGATCATAAGGGCAAGACTTCAACATTTTCAGCGTCAATATAAAGAGGATTATATCATCTCGTTGATGGAGGAGCTTATCCCGCTGGAGCAGATAAAATTCATGAGAGATGGATCCGGGAGGCTTGGCGATATAACATTGTCTAAACGGGAGCTCTACGGACTTGGCGGTCCCAAATACGGTGTTAAGAACTGGAGGTCTCTAGAACCCCTTTTAAGGGCGAAAGAGGCAAGGCTGACGGACTGGTACATAGTAGAGGGCATGGTCCCTGCAAGCCTCCAGGACCTCATTAAGTTTTATTCCAAGATAATCTCTGTAAAAGCCCTCGATTACATGACCCGGATCCATGAGAGGATGCTGGAGGAGGAGCTGAAGTTTCCTGAGAGATACAAGGACATAGCCAGGGTATTGACCGGTATAGCTGGTGAACAGTATAGGGTTAGTATGATAAGTGGGATATCTAGGAAGTTGGATCCAGAGAATTTCCCGCCATGCATCAATATTATCTTGGCTGGCGTTTCTACGGGATCTAGGAACTATGCTATTAGTGTATTGTTGACATCCTTCCTCTCTTATGCTAGGATAGCTCCCAGGAAGGCAAGAGAGCCCAGGATTGTGGACTTTGTTAAAGATCAAAAGATACTTACAGACGAGATCCTGCCCCCGATCTATGAGGCAGCTGAGAGGTGCGAGCCCCCTCTTTTTGAGGATCAGCCCCTTGAGAAACTTAATATATCGTATCATCTAGGGTTGGGGCTGACACAGGTTCCAAGACTTGAGGACTCCGGCAATTCACGCTGGTATTTCCCGCCAAACTGCGAAAAAATAAGAAGAGAGTCGCCGGGTCTTTGTAAACCTGACGAGATATGTAAGAATATACGGAATCCTATGACATACTATTTTGTGAAACAAAAGAAAGAAAGGGAGAAGAGAGAGGCAAAAAAAGAAGTATCCTCAAAGAAAATTAGAGAAGAGAAGTCCGGAGGGTGAAGGTATTGTTTAATGAGGCCACACCGGCAGAACGTAAGATTTTCTACAATGAGGAGTGGAAACCTTCGGACATACCCAGCTTTCTGGCAGAGTCCACAACATATCGGGAGTTTGGATTCGATCACGACGGCTCTGGACCGAAAGACAGATACAACCAGTTCAAAGACATGGTCCAGCTGGAGGCGTTTTTAAAGAAGCGGAGCCCGTATGCGGTTTATTCAAGCATTTCATATTATAAAGATCCGGCCAATAGGAAGGGCTACGAGAAGGCAGAGCTCGTATTTGATATTGATGCCAAAGACCTGCCGATAAAAAACTGTTGCACAAAAGGAGAGGTCTGCGAAACCTGCTTGGAAACCGCAAAGGACGTAGTCTTAAACATCGAACAGATCCTGAAAAACGAATTGGGTTTAAAGAATATACATTTTATATATTCGGGCAGGGGCTATCACATACGCATCTTAGATGAAGACATCATGAATTTTACAGATACAGAGAGGGCATACATCTTGGATTATATCAGTGGAAGCACCCTTCCAAAGAAAAGTGCAGGGAAAGATCCATGGCTTTTAAGCAAAGGACATACAAGGATCTTTAAAGATCGCGTGAAGTGGATGCTTAAAAACATGAGCTTGAAAGATTTGGAGGGCATAAATGGGATAGGGAAGGTTACAGCAAGGGAATTGTTTGAAGCAAGAGATAAAATCATAAAAGAGATCGATGAAACAGAGGGGAATTTGAAGGCGGAACATCCATTCAAGATGCTGGAGGACATCCTCAAGGAAAAAAGATACACTCAATTTTTGGAGTACATCACAAGGCTTAACGCAAGCGTATTGGACGCAAAGGTCACAGTAGATGTTAAGAGGATATTAAGGCTGCCCTCTTCACTTCACTCAAAAGCAAGTATGAAATGCATGTGGATAAAGGATATAGAAAGGTTTGACCCTTTAAGGGATGCAGTACCAAAATTTGTAAGGGAGAGAGGGTAAGTAAGAAAACATTTTTATGTCACATCAAATAATAAAGTGTAGGGTGAATATATGGCAGATAAAGAGCAAATTGGAAAAGTATTCACATACTTTACAAAGATAGGCGTTGCCGGCATTAAACTGACCGAGGGTACCCTCAGCAAGGGAGATACCATAAGTATAGAGGGGGCAACAACCAACTTCGAACAGACAGCAGACTCCATACAGATAGATAGAGAAGAGGTTGAAAAGGCCGAGATAGGCCAAGAAGTGGGTATCAAAGTCAAGGACCGAGTAAGGCCCCACGATAAAGTATACAAACTTTCATAAGAAAGGCCTTTTTGTCTAGTTACCGGTTGTGCCAAATCTAGTTGCCAGTTTTTTAATATCTATTTCTGACTAGTTTTAAAAGAACATAACCCTGAGGAAAAGCGAATTTATCAAAAAAGAATCTAGGCCCGAGTGGGAAAGACTCTCAACGCCTCGCCAACTTTGGTTCTGCCTAGTAAACCAAGCATCCCCGAGTGCAAGCATGGTGTTGTTCACCTTTCCGACAAATCAAGTCGCAGACACTTCGCGGATTCCTATAACAGCACGTGCAAGCACAAACTGTGATACGAATCTTTGCCGTGATTGGTTCTTGATCCACTATTGCATTTCCAGACATCCGAGGATATCCGGCTGACAACCACTCGGATTGCCCTTCTAATCTTTACAAATGAAAAACTATGCATATATCATTTTTTATTTCCAACCCCTTGCTTCGTCTGCATCCGGTGGAATAAAATAGTATCCTTTAGGAGTATTTTACAAAGATCAGATCCTCCATTGTCATATAATCAGCATTGAATCTTTCCAGGAAATCCAAAACATCATCGAATTCCTGTTGCAATTCCACACCCGCCCTATAATTTTTTGGCATATTTGGAAGGTCAGTCATAATCCCGGGATGGAGGTATAAAACCACAGGCTTGCCGGTCAGTTTGGAATCCACAATAGCAATGAAGAGCTCCATCTTGGTAATAGTTACCCCTTGGTAGCCCAAAAGCGAGTCAAGGTTACCGTTCAAAACAACAGGCGTCAGCGGCACCTCGGTTATCCCTAACTCACCCTCAATAAATAGATTATCGATGCTTGGGCGATAGGGTCTCTCTGGCGAATTAATGGGGTGACCATAAAGATACAACCCACCAATACTCGGAACAACGCTAGAATCGTACATAAAGCCCATTTCATCCAAGGCTTCTATAGTCAATGAATCGATTAGATGCCCTGTCGCCCTATAACCTGAAGGATTTCTCCCAGTTGCATCTTCTATTAGATCAAAAGTTCCTTTTATCGCATCCCGCTGATCTACCTTGGATAAACCATTCAAAGTTTTGTCGTGGAAATAGCCGCCATGAACGCCGATTTCGTGACCGTTTTTTACAATTTCATCCAACATCTCCGGGTATCTATCGGCTATCCTGCCTGTAACAAAGAACGTTCCCTTTGCATCATGTTCTTTTAGAATTCCCAAGATACGTGGGATTTCATCTACACCGCGGAAAGTTACCTCATTTTTGTTTGCCAAAGGTGGGTCCCTCTCCACATCGAAGCTTAAGCTTACCGTTAAAGGAGCGAATACCACAAACACAATCAACGTTATAATTAGAGTTAAAACCGATAATAATAAGATGATTCTACGGTAATTCATACTTATCCAATCCCTTTCTCCGTTTTTAAAAGGTTTTCCAAAAAAGAATTTAAACAGGAATCTCTATTTTCCCGACTAATTAATGTGCAAAATTTTACACATCATTGGTGGTAGGTTGAAATATATAAACTTGGAGGGGATATCAAATAACAAGAGGTTATAGTATGAGTGCAGGCATTCCGCATTTACTTTTAGATGGTGTTTTCTAACTTGATTTTGATAATTTTATCATAGATTGAACCTTTAAGATTAAATATGCTATGGTGTGTCTATTCAATCTATGGAGGAGAAGATATGCATCTTCAAAGTGGGCAAACTCTGGATCTTCAAACACCTCTTTGACATTGAGATGTATGATCTTCTTTCAGAATTCTACAACAAAGAGAGACACAGATTTGAATGCAATAACGTTGGGACCAGAAACAAGGTTTTCAAACTACTTAGCAAGAAAGGTTTTGATCCTGAATTGGTTGAGGACTACAAAGGCTATCTGGTAAAAGTTGAGACCAGAAAGAGATA
>JBHICB010000048.1:0-8630 GCA_046759365.1 Hydrothermarchaeales archaeon (SeqCode) | reverse complement strand
GCCTATGGCCCTCAAGGGTGGTATAACGATGACATCCCATATCGCAGGAGATCTTCCCATGGTAAGAGCAAATTACAACCAGCTGCTCCATGTGCTGCGAAACCTTATTGGAAACGCCATAAAATTCACCGAGAAAGGAGAGATAACTATAAAAGCAACGAAAGAAGACGGCATGGTCAAGGTCTGCGTAAGCGACACCGGCATAGGGATAGCAAAAGACAAGATCCTTAAAATATTCGACCGACTATACCAGGTGGACAGCTCTACTGGAAGGGCCTATGGAGGCACAGGCATGGGACTTGCGATTGCGAAGGAAATCATAGAGGCACATGGAGGAGAAATCACGGTTGAAAGTGAGCTTGGGAAGGGGAGCAGGTTTTGTTTTACCCTGCCTATATCGAAGAGGAGATGATAAAGTGGTGAAAATACTTTTGATAGACGATGAGGCCGAGATTTTGATGTTGACCAGGGCATTACTTGAAAAGAATGGCTACAAGGTGGAGACGGCCAAAAGCGGTGCCGAGGGTTTAAAGAAATTAGAGAAGGAGTTGCCAGACCTCATCCTGCTTGACATTATGATGCCACCACCGGACGGCTGGGAGGTATGTGAGAAGATCAAAGCTGACAAAAACCTAAGGCACATACCGGTGGCTATGTTCACCGTAAGGACGAGCAGGAAGTCGAGGGAGAAGAGCCTCACACATGCGAAAGCAGATGCTCAGATAGACAAGCCGTTCGACATCGAGGGATTACTAAAAACAATTGAGGAGATGTTGGGATGACCCCCTGCACGAATCAACTGTTTTGTCGTCTTTATGCCCGGTGCAAGGATCGGAGAAGAGTTGGAAGTGAGAATAAGTAGGACAATTTTATCTAATCTCAACCAACTGCAATTTCCCTCTCATGTTTATCTCCCATTGTAGATCCTTTCCTTCCAGCCTCAACGCCTTAACCAAAGCCGGGGGGATCGTAATCATGTATTGATAATATGTTTTGCCTTTAATCTCTCTCTCCGGTATTTCTGCAGCTTCATATCTTTTAACAGTTAATTTTAATGATAAAAAGTATTGAAAAAAGACCGTTTTAGAGGGGTAAAAAACATAATATCGGAGCTAACTAATAATGGAAATATTAATTCGCTAAAAATTGTGAAATACCGTCCACATCGTAATCCATGTGATAAAGAAGAGAAAGAACCCTTTTATAATCCAATCCTTAAACAAAAACTCATCCTTGGAAAGTTTAAAGAGCCACTTGGTTATAAACATCATAGGATACGCAATAAGAAACCCCAGGGCGAGCGTGTTCAATAGATTTAAATTCCCCAAGTTTAAAGAGGCAACAAGGCTGTCTGTAAAGAGGGCTACTACAAGGGCGTACAATGCATGTAAGAGACCTATCTTTCTTTCAATATCCTTTTCCATATCATACCTCAGGGTGTAAGCAATGAAATCCGAGATGTCAAGCTTTGATATTTATGCCGCTTTGCAAGAGCTTACGGCATTAAAAGGTGCTAGGATCAACAAGATCTACCAGGTAACGCCATCTGAGCTTAAGATACAGTTGCATATAAAAGGTTTTGGTAGGGCCGATTTACTTATTGAGATCGGTAGGAGGATTCACCTAACAGAATACCCCCGGCCAAGCCCAAAACAGCCTAGCAACTTCGCCATGGGTTTGAGAAAATATCTAGGCAATTCGAAAATTGAGGATATCTCTCAGGTAGGCTTCGACAGGATAGTGGAGATAAAAACCAGAGGGAAAGAAGGCGAATATACACTTATAGCAGAGCTTTTTGGAGAGGGCAATGCCATCTTAGCAGACAGCAGTGGCGCCATTAAAACGTTGATGAAGCAGAGGGAGTATCATCACCGAGAGCTTAAGGGAAAGCGCATCTATGAACACCCGCCCTCGAAAATGAATCCCTTCAAAGTTGCCTCCGATAAGATAAAAGATCTGGTAAACGAATCCAGGTCAGACCTTGTAAGGACTTTGGCTTTAACCTTGGGCCTAGGGGGGCTTTATGCGGAGGAGGTATGTCTTAGGGCTGGGATTCCGAAAGGAAGAAAGGATATAACAGAGGAAGAGGCCCGTTCGATCTTTGATGTTTTGGATAGATTAAAAGAGACTAGATCCTTCGAAAACTCAAGAATAATTTTAGACAACGAAAAGAAGATAGATGTCACGCCAGTTCCCCTTGAGACCTATAAAGATAAAGATATAAAGGAATTCGACTCTTTTAACAAGGCTTTGGACGAATACTTCACAGAATTTGAAATGGAGAAGGTGGAGGCGGTAGTTGATGAGAAATTTGAAGACGCTGTAGGCAAGATGCAAAGACGGTTGGAGGATCAGGAGAAGGTATTATCCCGGTTTTTAAAACAAAAAGATGAGTCGAAAAAAATAGGGGATTTGATCTATGCAAATTACAACACTATTGAGGATATCTTAGCTGTGATGGCAGATGCCAGAAAGAGGTTTAAAGAAAAAGAGATAAGCGAAAGACTCAAGAAGAGCAAAGGGCAGGTAAAAGGGGGGGAGATGATAAAAAAGTATCTCTCAAAGGAGAATGCTGTAGTTGTTGCCATAGACGGCCTTGAATTCAATCTTAACCTGGGGAAGAATGTTGGGCAGAACGCCGATTTTTATTACACTTTGAATAAGAAAACAAAAGAGAAGATCAAGGGTACACAAATTGCCATAGAAAAAAGCAAAGAGGAGATAAGAAAGATTGAAGAGGAGGGAAGAGAGGCTATAGAGGTAGAGGAGAAGAAGCCGAAGAAAAGGGTTGTCAAAAAGCTTGAGTGGTATGAGAAATTCAGGTGGTTTTATTCGTCAGACGGTTTTCTGGTTATAGGCGGCAGAGACGCTTCAAGCAATGAAATCGTGGTCAAAAAACACATGGATAGAAATGATGTTTTTGTTCATGCTGACATACACGGAGCTCCTGCTGTTGTTATAAAATCTGAAGGCAAAGAGGTGCCTCAAACGACGATAGATGATGCCTTCGAGTTCGCTGCCGCATATTCAAGAGCATGGAAGAACAACCTCTTTGCGTTGGACGTGTACTGGGTCAAACCAGAACAGGTCTCCAAGACGCCGGAGCACGGCGAATATCTGGTAAAAGGTGCCTTTATAGTGCGTGGGAAGAGGAACAGGAAAAAGGCGTCAGTCAGGGCGGCCATCGGAGTTGTAATAAATGATGAAGCAAAGGTCATCGGCGGCCCTGCATCCGCAGTTGAAGAGCATTCTACGTATCTTTTAAGGATAATCCCTGGAAGGAAGAAGCCAAAGGAGATATCAAAAGAGATAAAATCCAAGCTTATCGAAATGGCAAAGAAAGAAGACGAAGAGATTATCTCCAATATAAATATAGATGATATCCAAAGGTTCCTGCCGGTTGGTGGGCATGAGTTAGCAAAAGGAAAATAACTTCAAAACAAATAAATGATAATTAATATTAACGTTGTTATGAAATTCATAAATTATGAAATTATAAGAATATATTAAGATATTTAGAAGGTGATTTGAATGGGATATGCCTTAGTCAAGGTCTCTAAAAACGGAACAATCACACTGCCAAAAGAAATCAGGAAAAAGTATAGTATAAAAGAAGACGATTATGTCAAAGTTGAGGATTCTGAAGATGGGATAAGGATCGTAGGGGCAGAGGTTATTGAAGTACCGCCCAGTATAAAGGAACTACAAAAAATAGCTTCTGAAAAGAAGATCGCAGTTGACGATATAGTCAAATCAGTGAGAAAAGTCAGACCTAAGATATATGAAGAGGAATATGGAGCATAACATGGGGGTATTAAAGCTTTTTCTCGATACCACCGTGCTCCTATCCAGTATATTAAATAGAAACAAGAACAGCTGGGCTTTATTGAATATAAAATACCCAAATTTTGAACTGATCACAAATAACACCAGTATAAAGGAGATGAGGAGAGTACTAAGGGAGGAATATAACTTCTCCGATGAAAAAATAAACGCCTCTGTGGATTTCATCGAAGGAGTATGCAAAGTAGTGAAGACTCCAAAAAAAGAAGAGTTTCTAATATATCAATTAAGAGACAAAAGCGACAGGCCGCTCATTTGCTCAGCAATAAAGGAAGGGTGCGATTATTTGGTAACTGAAGATCAACGTTTCAATGCAGATGCTCAAAGATACATTCCTACATTGAGACCAAAAGATGTAATTGAATATAGGCGTTAACGATGAAGATTATCCATAGCGACCTTAAAGAAGGCAAGATAAAGATAAAGCCGGAGAATCTGGACGACCTTTGGTACCTTAAGAGCATAATTGAGACAAACGACATCGTATCATCGAAGACCTACCGGAGGGTAAAGGATGATACAAAGCTGAGGGCTGATACAGGCACAAGAAAGCCGGTTTTTCTCTCAATACAGACAGAAGATGTCGAGTTTCATGCATACATCAACAGACTCAGGATAACAGGTGTCATCAAGGCCGGGCCCGAGGACATCATCTCATTGGGCTCGCACCACACACTGGAGATAAAGCCCAACGAAATACTGAGTATAACCAAACACTGGAAGAAGTGGCAACTCGACAGGCTAAAGGATGCTGTCAAAAGCGCAAAAGAGCCCTTGGTCTTGATTGTAGGCTTAGAGGAGGGAGAGGCAGAGTTTGCTATTCTAAGAAAATACGGCATAGACTTTGTCGTTAGGGTGACAACCACAGTTTCTGGAAAAAAGGATGCTAAAGCTCATGAAATAAAGGCCAGGGAATTCTACGGAGAAGTGGCAAAAAAGATCGGTGAAGTGTTAAAGCAGGAGGAAATAAATGTTTTGATATTATGCGGTCCCGGCTTTGCTAAGGACAATCTCTTCGATTTTCTTAAAGAAAAATATCCAGAAATCGCCAAGCTTGCGCACAGAGAGAGCGCCGGGACATGGGGGAGAGTCGGCATTCAAGAGGTGATCAAAAAGGGCGTTATAGACCGAGTGGTAGAAGAGAGCAGGGTCTCTTATGAGACGATGCTGATGGAGAAAGTATTATCAGAAATATCTAAAAACACAAATCTTGCTACTTATGGTATAGAAGAAGTGAAAAACGCGATGAAATACGGCGCCATCGAGACCTTGCTTTTAAGCGATGTCTTCTTGAGAAAGTACGAGAGGGTTGATGACCTCATCGAAGGGACAAAGAAGAAGAAAGGAAATGTAGCGATAATATCAACTGAGCATGAGGCAGGGGAAAGACTTGAAGCGATAGGTAGCATTGCTGCTATTTTGAGGTTTCCTATTGAGTAGCTCCATGAATCTTAAAATCCTGATCTATCATGCTAGGCAGTGTAATCCAAAGGCGTGTACAGGTTCCAAGTTGAAGAGATTGGGCTTGGCAGAGGTCTTCTATTCTCCAAGGAAGATGCCTTGGGGGTCCATAGTCTTGAATCCATTCTCAGAGCAGGCGCTTTCTCCAGAGGACAAAAAACTCATGGATAATGGCCTTGTTGCCTTGGACTGCTCCTGGAAACATGCAAAAGAGGTGTTCACGAACCTGAAAAAACCTGTAAATAGCAGGATATTACCCTTGCTTGTTGCCGCAAACCCAGTAAATTACGGCAAGATAAGCAAACTTACCACTGCAGAGGCGATAAGCGCGGCACTTTACATTCTGGGTTACAAGGAGGAGGCAGAAGAGGTTTTGTCGAAGTTTAAATGGGGGCCCCAATTCCTCCAGTTGAACATGGAGCTTCTAAATAGTTATGCAGATGCTAAAAATAGCAAAGGAATACTGGAGATTCAGCGAGATTACTTCGATATAAAGGAGGCATAAAATGGCAAGATTTCCTGAGGCGGAAAAAAGACTCTTCCATATGAAGATCTGCATGAAATGCAATGCACGCAATCCATGGCGCGCGACAATGTGCAGGAAATGTGGGTCAAAGGCTTTAAGGTCCAAAAATAAAGAAGTGAAAGGCTGAGTTAATTTTATATTACCCTCCCTCTTTTTTTGAGATAGTGGATTAAATGAGTGTATCCGAATATCTCAAGGAGAGGACGTCCAACGGGACTATCCATCTGACTTTATTGGATCCTGAAAAACAGACGCCCAAAGAAGCTTGTGATATCGCTTTAAGCGCATCAAGAGGCGGCACTTCTGGAATAATGGTGGGGGGATCAACAGATATTATACAGAGTAAGCTTGACGAAACTGTTAAGGCGATAAAATCGAAGGTTAATCTGCCTGTTATACTGTTTCCAGGCGATGTCTCCGGTGTGTCCATGCACGCGGATGCCATATTTTTCATGAGCCTATTAAACTCCCGGAACCCATACTTTATAACCGGCGCCCAAGCTGCAGGGGCACCTCTTATAAAAAAAGCAGGGATCGAGGCCATTCCCATGGGGTATGTGATTGTGGAACCAGGAGGAGCCGCTGGACAAGTTGGAGACGCAAGAGTAATACCTCGAGACAGAGCTGACATCGCCACAGCATATGCACTGGCAGCACAATATCTAGGCATGAAATTGGTCTATTTAGAGGCCGGCTCAGGAGTGAAAAACCATGTTCCAGACACCATGATAAAAACTGTTAAAAGCGCTATAGATATAACGCTGATCGTGGGCGGCGGGATAAAGACCAAAGAAGATGCAAGAGAAGTGGCCGATGCCGGTGCAGACATCATCGTTACCGGAACACTAGTAGAGAGAGTGGAAGACGTCGAGGGGCGCATCAGTGAGATAGTCTCCGCAATTTAATTTAAAATATATATATCGCCAGACTCATAACCAAACCAGAAAATAGGGGGATGGTGATGTTGTCATCGACAGACGCTGGCAGAGATTCTGTAAGCATCGCTGCAAAGGCCCCGAGTATAGCTATCGGCATTTTAACAAATATCTGTGCCCCTATCAGTGCAAAAACAAAACCGGCTACAGAGCCCTCAAGGCTTTTCATTTTATTGTAGGGGATCTTATTTCTTCCGAAGTTTTTTCCAATAATCGTTGAAGCAGAATCTCCTATGGCCAGGATTATAATCGACGCTGATACTATTGTTAAGTTCCTTCCGAAAAGTAAAAGAGAAGCAAAGGACCCGACGAAGAAAAGAATAGCGCCCTTAGCAGGCCTTTCCCCAATCACCTCGGGTCTTTCTGCAGAATCTATAATTATCGAGATCAAAGGGAGTTTTATTCCCCTCCTGTAGCCTTCTGAAATTAAAACCACGATTACCAAGATCGCCCCCATAGTAAGAATTGAGAGGACCTGGCCTGCCCATAAAACGTAAAAAGCGAGGACAAGCCCGCTTGCGTGAATCAGCTGCCTCTTTGTCTCCAAGGGATCCATGATATCAAAACAGGGTTTGAATTTAAATATATATTTGCGGATGTAAATAAACTACTAAAAGGCGGTGGAGTTATTTTGCAGGCATTACATATCATATTCCTGATCTTGCTTATTTGGATCATAATACAAAACATCGATGAAAAAAAGTTACAAGAGAGAAACATCGAGCGAACACCAGTTATCATGCTCTGGAGGACAGAGAAGGGGCTAAAGGGAGTGGATTTTCTTGCAAAAAAGATGAAAAAGGTCTGGTCCTTTATAAGCAGCCTTGCTGTCCTGGTCTCAATTCCTTTAATGGTATTTGTTGTTTACAAACTGGCAGAGAGTGCGTCTGATATTCTGACCATGCCAGAGTCCCCCCCAGGACTGGCACCAGCAATACCCGGTGTTAGAGTCCCGGGCTCACCAATATTTATCCCTTTTTGGTACGGCATCATCGCTCTAGTAACTGTCCTGATCGTTCATGAGATCATGCACGCAATCATATCAAGAGCAGAGGGATTGAATGTAAAGTCCTTGGGTATTTTTTTTGTGACTTTTATACCCTTGGGGGCCTTTGCAGAACCAGATGAAGAGGAGCTGGAAAAAAGCTCACTTAAGACCAAGCTTAGAGTCTATGCAGCTGGCTCTTTCGGGAATTTCTTGCTGGCATTCCTGGCATTCCTTCTCCTATCGACAGTGATCGGGCCCGTCATGTTCCAGCCTGATCACATCAACATTACTTATGTCTTTAATGGCACCCCAGCAGAAGTATATGGTATTAAGGAAAATACGGCTCTAATATCAATAAACGGAGTCAATATCCGTTCATCAAACGAGTTTTGGAAAGTAGCAAGAGGCCTTAAACCCAATGAAAAAGTAAGGATTGTAACTGACAAAGGCATGGTGGAGTTGATAACTGCAAAAAGGCCTGAGGAAAAAATCAGCTGGTGGGAAAAGCTATTGGGGCGGGAAGAGACTGAGGAAAGGGGATACATAGGCATAGGAATTCTTCCTGTTTTGGCTGTGAATCCCTCTATATCAGCTATTTTGGGAGAAACCATTCCATGGATGGTGGTAAGGCAGCTTAACTGGATATTTTTGTTGAATTTATTTATCGGGATAACAAACCTTCTTCCCATATTCCCTTTGGATGGCGGGAGGATGTTTGAGGAGATCACCAAAAAGATATCGCCAAGATCAGCAAAACCTATCACCAGCTTGATGTTTGCCCTGGTACTGGTTTTGGTCTTCATAAACATGAGCCCATTTTTAAGGATAATCTTCTAAGAAGGGTGATAAAATGTACGTATTGGTCTACATAACAACC
>JBHICB010000047.1:0-8634 GCA_046759365.1 Hydrothermarchaeales archaeon (SeqCode) | reverse complement strand
CGGCTATGAATATGAAATAATAAAGGGTTCCTATATCGAGTTATTAACAACTGACCAACCATTGAGACTGGGAGTCTTTAATGCTGTAAATACCTCGAATGACGTACGACAATTTACATTTACTGCTGAAGTGGATGCGACAAAAGCATACTTCTTCCCCGGAGTCTCAATGAGCACGAAGCGCATTAAAGTAGAGCTAGACAATGGAACTGGGATATTTGTGCCCGTTTATGATGATGAACCAGTGCCTGAATATGTTGACCTGAGTCCATATATTAACCTGACAGAGACCTACATCAGGCCTGGAACCTATACCGTCAAGGTGACGATAACGAAATTTACTCGAGGGCAAATGAGTCCGACCTACAAGGGGATATTCTCAGGAACGAGGGTGCTGGTAACATATTCACAAATATTCGGATATGAGTGGACAGAAAGTTATACTGAAAGCCAAGGAACTGCTGAAACAGAGGCTAGACAAAGTTTGTCATCCGAACTGGCTACTGTTGGCGAAAATATTTCATGGGATAGCACTGAAATACTGGCAAGCAGTGCTTATGTTTCAGCATATCCTGTCACATCTTATGTAACCTTGACAATTTGGGAGGAGGATTGATGGCCTTTAACTGCAAAAGTGCATTTGTGTTTACTGGAATGTCTTTTTTGTTAGTGATACCGGCTATAATGCTTGCCGCATCTTTTGCTGGGATGGTAAGGTATGGAGAAGCCGGGAGGGAGATCGCCTTGGAGTCTGATGTTGTCTACTATGTATCGAAAGATGTAAGAGAAACGATCCTCGAGATAACATTAAAATCGGGCAGGTGGGAGACGCATCAGGCTACGAAATTGGTCATCGACACATATGTAAATCTTACTAGAACAACGAATAAAAGTTATGCTAAGGCGCATAGCTTTTTTCCAGATACAGAAGTAGACCCACAAGGAAGAAATATTACCACCTATCTATTGGACAAGATCATTGAAACCATGAATCAAGGGATGAATGACACCATCGACGAACTTGAAAGAAGATCAGGAAAGGAGATAATATTCAATGATGGAAATGAAATAACAGATGAATTAATAATAAACCAAACCGACCCCTGGGGTTTTTACATCTCACTAGCCGAGATGCCATTGAGGGTCACGGGGGGGGGTGGTCCGGCTTTTAACACCACACTTCCAGCTTCCGATGTGTATATTACATTCGAAGGATTGGAGGATCCGTATATAACTGTCATGAGTGAAGCAAATGCATTTTCTCGTGTCTACAGAAGTCCCTATGAGCCCTACAACGGGTCATACGACGAAAACGTAAGCCAGGCAAAGTTAGAGAATTTATATACTGCACTGATAGGTTCAGGAACTGAAGACAACCCTATTCCTTACTATCACTACTTCGGCGATTCAACAAGGGATGATGGGATCTCATTTTTCTCCAGACTAGAGGGTAACTCGACAAACAGATCTTACAAAATAGAGACCTTCTTGATCGGAAATGTTTTGGGAAATCAATCGGCAGCGACCCGAGTGGATCACGGCTATTTCAGTAACACTGCCGGAAGTGAAATAGAAGTCTGCCTTAGAGACTTTGAAGACCCCCTAGGCAATGTATTCTACATCGACGACGTTCATCTGAGCTATTATGGGTTGGAAAGGAATTACAATTGCGATTATCCGGAGCTGGAGATCCTCCAAGATTATATAGAATTTAACTCCACGATACAAAAAATCGGCGATACAATAAACATAACGGCCACCGTGCGTAATGAAGGCAATCTGGATGCTTCAAATGTAAAGGTCCGGTTCTTTAACGGCACTCCCGGTTCGGGAGGAACGGAGCAGATAGGCAGTGACCAAACTATTACGTCAATAACTGCTGGAGGAAGCGACATCGCAAGTGTAATCTGGACTGCAACTGCAGAAACTGATGAAATATATGTGAGGGTTGACCCGGATAACGCGATTGCCGAACTAGATGAGAATAACAACCAGGCCTTTAACTATATCTGTGTCAGCTCTGGATTGAGTGTCAGCATTCAAAGTCCACAAGAAGGTTTCAGCAAAGACAGCTGCACTAACACTAATGTCACCATCACCGCATCCCTGCAGGATACTTGCAGCAATACCGTGGCAGGTAGTAACGCCTCTGTTATTGCAAATATAAGCACAGGGGGCACCGTAACTCTGAATGATCCAGATGAAGACGGTTCATATGTTGGCAATTGGACCCCCAGCATTAACGGCAGCACAGATGTAATTGTTACTGCGACAGGTTCTGCTGCCACTCTTTGGGAAGGTCTAAGTGGAGTAGACAATGTCTCAGGCTATGTGGACGACTGCATTGGTTGCCCAAGAACAAGACTTTTCTATGACGGCTTCAACGACGGTTCATTAAACGCCAGTGCATGGGAAACATACCAGGGGACCTGGTCAGAATCCTCCGAAATTTTGCAACAGACCAATAATGGTGCAGCTAAGGAAGACCCCAGGAAAGCGTTAGTAATTGACCAGAGTTATTCTGATGGCATCACAATCATCGCAAAAGTTAGAGTGGATACATGGAAGGATGATGATGCCAATTCCAGGGCTGGAGTGGGATTGAGAACAACAAACAGCGACGACAGAGATGGATATAACTTGCTCTTCCACCAAGACTATAACACTCTACAATTTTACAATGACGACAAAGAGTGGGGACCGAGTGTCGCTTATAGTTGGGCAGAGGACAGTTGGTATTGGTTCAAATTCAAGGCAGAAGGTACAGGCAGTGCCACTCATGTCTACGGAAAGGTCTGGGCTGATGGAAGTGCTGAGCCAAACACTTGGAATATAGTTTCTGTCTGGAATGGGGGACTTTCTCGCGATCCCCCGACTTATATCTACCCCTCCTTAAATGGCGGTAGTGGAAAAAGGGTTACAGTCTCTTTTGACGATGTCCAAGTCTGTGGTGCTCCTTAATTCCTGGTAAGTTTTTAAACGTGGGACTTATAGTTATCTTCTGTTTTTGACAAGAAACATTGATAATACCTTAACGACTTTTCAAGATGAACGCTCAGTACATATCTAACAGAATATTTCGTGATAAAAGTGAAGATCAACACAGAATGCATACCGTGCCTCTTCGACCGTGCAAAATTTGAATGTGACCTTGCCTTCAACAACGAAAAAGAAAAGACCGAAACCTTGGCAGAAATAGCACAATACATAGGCGCAAATTTAAAACCGGATATTATCCCTGCAAAACTCGGTACTCAAAGGTGGAGGATCATAAAAAAGAGGAGCGGAATTGGCGACATTTATAAAGAGTTGAAAAATGACAGCAATAAGGTGGCCATTGAACTTTTGCCTTTAGCCCAGAAGTTTTACTACAGTCTGGAAGATAAGGTCTTAGCCCTAATTAAAATCGCTGCTGCCGCTAACTCCATGGAATTTGGGGTAAAGGGGCATGATTTTGATAACGAGAACTTTAAAGAGGATTTAAAAAAGATCCTCAATGAAAAATTGGTTGGTGATATAGAAAAGATACATGACTATCTGGACAAATATGAAAAGATCTTGTACCTTACAGACAATGCCGGTGAAGTAGTCTTTGATAGATTTATTGCAGAGAAATTTAGAGAAATGGGAAAAGAAGTTGTTATATCCCCTAAAAATGGAGCCATAATAAATGATGCTACTTTGGAGGATATTGAAGACCTGGATTTTAAAGGATTTTCAATTGTGCCCTCCGGCTCCTATGTTGGTCTCTCCTTGGATGAGGCCCCTCAGGAATTTTTAGATCTCTTCTGGGACAAAGATTATTTGATATTTGCGAAGGGTATGGGTTATTATGAATCGCTTTCTGAGTTTGAAGATAAACTTAAAGGAAGGCTGATATACGTTCTTAGAGCAAAATGCTTAAGCGTTTCTCAAGCTCTTGGTGTCAATCGAGGTGTGTTGGTAGCTAGGGCTGTTTAGTCTTTTCTTATATATGTAACGATTTATTTTCTTAGTAATATGGTGGTAACGTGGAATTAAAGAATTGGCTTGAAAGACATTCAATGGTCAACTACTGGGTTCCTGTTTACATCTATGCTGCTCTCATCTTTTATTATTCTTCATTGAGATTTGGGCCCCTTCCCCAGAACATCCTGATTAGAGGGATGGAACTCTTAGATCCAAAAAGGGTAATCCTGCATGTCATCGAATACAGCGGCCTTGGCTATCTGCTCTACCGCGCTTTGCTAAATTCTGATAAAAAACTATTTTATGAGAATGCATTTTTGCTGGCAGTCTTGTTTGGTCTGTTTTATGGGGTAACCGATGAGATCCACCAATCCTTTATTCCTACCAGAGAAATGAGCATATTGGACATATTTTCAGACGGCTTAGGCTCGATGATAGGTGCCATTATTCCTTTTAGAGCCAACAAAAAACGATGATTATCTACGTTTTTAGTGAAATTTTAAATCACTTTTCCGGCGCTCTTGGCTAATCCTAATATACCTATTTATTCCATACGCTATAGACGAAACAAATGAAGGGAAGGAAGGGCAAAAGACATGCTTTTATAATATCATAACATTGTGAGTTTGGGTATAAATTCCCACCCAAGAGAGAAGGTATATGTGATTTAAATGGAAGCCTCATCTGGAATTTTTGACATAGACGACAATCAGGCAAAATTCGACGAGTTTCTCAGGAGATACTACAACGAAAAAATCCTAGAAGTCGTCAGGGGTTACCCTGAAACCAAGAGCCTGATTATAGACTTTCGTGACCTTGATAAATACGATTACACTCTTGCTGATGAACTTATTTCGAATTCCGATGATACAATCTCTGCCGCAAAAAACGCACTGATGGGCTTGGATTTTCCATCTGATCTCCCTAAAGTCGATGTAAACATCAGGTTTATCAACCTACCCGAAACCTACAAACATTTGATAAGCGAGATTAGAAGCGATCAAGTAGGAAGATTCCTCTCCATTGACGGGATAGTCAGAAAGGCCACTGATGTCAGGCCAAAACTCATCATGGCTTCTTTTGAATGCAGGCGATGCGGTAAGATAATGGGGATAGATCAGATAGAAAGTGCCATAAAAGAACCCTTCCTCTGTGAGAGCTGCGAAACTCGTGGGCCGTTCAAGCTTCTGCCAGAAGAATCAATATTCATAGATTCTCAGAAGATGTTGATACAGGAATCGTTGGAGAATCTTGCAGGGGGAGAGCATCCAAAACAGATCAAAGTTACATTGGAAGACGACCTTACTGGAAAATATATCCCTGGAGACAGGATAGGAATAGCCGGCATTTTAAGGGCTGTAAGAAAGCGTTTCAAAGAGAAAGCCTCTAAGGTGTTTGATATCTTCATCGAGGCAAACTCCATTCAACCCATTGAACTTGAATTCAAAGATGTAGAGATAACGAAAAAAGATGAGAAAAAAATCCTCAAACTATCTAAAGATCCTCTGGTATATGAGAAGATCAAAGGCTCAATAGCCCCCCACATATACGGTTATTCAACCATCAAAGAGGCCGTGATGTATCAGCTTTTCACTTCTCCCAAGATTGAGCTTCCTGACGGGGGGACTATTAGAGGAGACTCCCATGTGCTCATCTTGGGCGAACCATCAACCGGCAAGAGTGAGATTTTACACTATGTAGCCAGAAAGCTTGCACCTAGAGGCATCTACACCGCAGGGAAAGGAACAAGTGGAGCCGGTCTTACTGCCACTGCAGTCAAAGATGAATTCGGTGATGGGGGATGGTCATTAGAAGCCGGTGCCTTGGTATTAGCCGACAAAGGCATAGCATGTATTGACGAGTTTGACAAAATGGAGGCGACGGACAGATCCGCCATGCATGAAGCAATGGAACAGCAAACTGTGAGCGTGGCCAAGGCGGGTATGCTCGCAACCTTTAGGGCTGGCTGCGCAATACTGGCAGCGGCAAATCCTAAATTCGGGCGTTTTGACGACTACAGACCCATCTCTGACCAGATCGACCTTTCTCCAACACTTCTATCCAGATTTGACTTGATCTTCTTTGTCAGGGACAAGATGGAAGAGACCAAAGTCATAGCTCATCACATCCTGGACTCTGTGGTATCACCAGATAAGATCAGACCCCCGGTTAAAACCGAACTTTTAAAGATGTATATAGCATATGCGCGCCAGAATATCAGCCCAGTGTTAACCGATGTTGCCCGCGAGAGAATAGAACAGTTTTACGTCAATATGAGGGAAACTGCCAGTGAGGCTGAGAACGTTCCAATACCCCTGACAACCAGACAATTGTGGGCGGTGATAAGGCTTGCTAGGGCTTCTGCTAGAGTTAGACTTAGCGATGAGGCTACAATAGAAGACACAGAAAGAGCCATCAACCTGGTCATGGCCTCCTTAAAACAGGCA
This sequence comes from Hydrothermarchaeales archaeon (SeqCode), assembly GCA_046759365.1. GTDB lineage: Archaea > Hydrothermarchaeota > Hydrothermarchaeia > Hydrothermarchaeales > SZUA-236 > JAZFTJ01. Next base: position 2,239 of record JBHICB010000047.1, on the reverse strand, counting down.
GGGGTTGACCTTGAAACCGGGAGAGTAGATATAGACAAGATTATGGTTGGAGTAACTAGGTCTCAAAGAGACAAAATAAAGGTTATCTTGGATATCGTCAGAGAGTTGGAGAAGGAGTTTGGCACAGCTGCAAAGGCAGAGATCCTAGAAAGAGCCGATGAAGACGGCATCTCCAAGGAAAATGCAGAAGAGCTCATAGAAATGCTTAAGAAACGGGCTGAACTGTATTCACCAAAGTATGACCATTACAAAATCGTGTAGGGAGTAATATGGCAACCGAATCAAAAGCAGAAAAAAGGTTTTCACGAGGGGTAGCTTATAAAGTTCCGATCATGGATATAACAAAAGGGAAATACGAACCGGCAGATTCTGAAGGGGAGATCAATTATCTATTAACACCTTTTAACGAAAAGATCTCCAGATGCAGGATAATGGCCACGGTCGTGTCAAGGCATGTGGGGGAAGAGCAGAGGTTTGCATTTCTTACCCTCGATGACACCACTGACACTATCTCGGCAAGGGTCTTCAAGGAAGATGTTGAATTAGTAAAAGATATCAAACCAGGAGATATAGTCGACATCATTGGAAAGATAAGGGAATACCAAGAGGAGAAATATATCAATATAGAGTCGATAACCAGGATGGATGACCCCAACTGGGAACTGGTGAGAAAACTTGAGATCTTGTGGCACGAGAAGGAATCTGGGATAAGACGCGGTAAAGACGAGATTGTTGCTGAAGAAGAATTCGAAGCGCCCGTTGAGGAAGAGGTAGTAAGTGAGGACTCAAAAGCCTTGATCCTCGGGTTGATAGATAAGCTGGACGAAGGTGAGGGTGTAAGGTATCTGATCCTTGCAGATGAAAGCGGCTTGGATGACGAGAAGTTGGAAGAGACACTAAATGAGCTTTTGGGAGAAGGGGAGATATACGAACCCAAGATTGGAAGATTTAGGAAGGTTTGACAGCCATCTCAAAACTTTGGCCTCTAATTTTTTTCGTTTGTTGAGAACTTTTGCCATGAAAAGCCTAAATAGCACTTTGATTGCAAAAATATAAGAATAGAGCAACCAGAAGATATAATCGATGCCCCACAAATTCCATGCCAAAATATACCGCTGTCAAAATGAAGTAATACTGGCTGCATGCGACAAAGATGTTTTTGGAAAGACATTTGAGAATGATGTCATGCACCTGGAAGTGAACAAGGCATTTTATGGCGAAGAGCTTGTTGATTATGACGATGTAACATCCTTACTCAATAACGCCACAATAGCAAATCTCGTTGGGGTTGAGATAGTAAAACACGCTATAAAAGTAGGTTTGGTAAACCCTGAGAATATAATCGAAATAGAGGGAGTGCCGCATGCGCAGATAGCCAGAATGATTTAAATCTTTTTTTATCCTACATGTCATTGAAGGTGTTACATGAGAAGATTTTGTTCTGTATGTGGCAAGCCCACTAAAGTTTTACATGAGGGGCTATGCACAAAGTGCTTTTTAAAAGAGCATGAATTTACTTCCCTGCTCAAAATCCTTGAAACAACCATATGTAAAAGGTGTCTTAGGCTATACACAAAAAGGGGATGGCAGGATAACGGTGAGGAATTGGAATATGCATTAAATAATGCGGCTATAAATGAGGTTCAACGCTCATTAAAATCAAGTCTGGAGAATGCGAAAATCGATGTCTTAGTAAAAGGGATAAAGGGAAGGAGTAAAGGGCGCTTTGACGTTATATGCAAAGTAGTTATAGAAGGCATTATGGATGGTGTTTCTTTAAGGGAGGAGAAGATGTCCACAGTCAGAGTCAGTCTACAGTTGTGTCCTGACTGCTCCAGGATCTCTGGAGGTTACTATGAGGCCATCCTGCAGTTGAGGAGCGCGGGTTTATTGGCTGAGGATGAAGTCGATAGAATATCAAATGAGGTGACAGTCCTGATGGAAAACTATTCAGGTGAGAAACGGGCTTTCATCTCAAATTTTAAGCGTCTAAAAGAAGGTGCAGACTTCTACTTTGGCTCAGCAAAAATTGCAAAAAAGGTTTCCAAGGTCCTGAAAAGAAATTATGGTGGGGAACTCTTAGAATCTGCCAAATTGGTGGGAAAGACCAGGTCCGGACAAAACGAGTACCGCGTTACAATTGTACTGAGGCTTCCGAAGTTTAAGGTGAATGACGTAATAGGAGTCGATAAAAGGATAATTCAAGTGATAAATTTGAGAGGAAGTAAAATGACGGGAT
>JBHICB010000046.1:0-8751 GCA_046759365.1 Hydrothermarchaeales archaeon (SeqCode) | reverse complement strand
GCTTATAAAATGAGGCGGTAGTCGACTTGGCCTGTTCTAACTTGCTATTCTCAATGGTCTCAGTGATAACAAAACTAAAGAAAAAGGCGGTAATTAGGAATGCAATAAAACTTAAGATGAAAACTTTCTTAACCAGACTTAGGCCCATTAACTTCTTGTACATCCAAAACACCCGCAATACACATAATATGGAAAATTTTTATCTGCAATATCCCCTTGCTTTATGATTTTATTCCTCAATTTAAACCCCTAAATACATTTTTTTCTATATTTATTTATCTAAACGTTGACACTGTTAAGTTTATGGGTATTTACCCGAAACCTATAAATAACAACCTCGCTTGAAAGGGTGAAACTTCACTCTGGTAAATCGTCAAATTGTGTTAGGTGTTTTGAATGTTCGATCTTTTCTCTTTGTTTAACATCAAGTTCTTCATCCACATTCCTTTTACAGATGGGGTCAACCGCCATGTATGAAGCTTACTATTATTGGGTTAATAATATTTTGCTTAACCAAGAATAGATTTAAATACCAAACCATTGAAGAGTTCTATGGTGGGTTGTTTGGTAGAAGAAGGGCTCAACTTTAAGTGGATAGCCATAGGGTTTGTATGTATGATTGTACTGGCTATAGCTGGCTTTGCCTATATGTTCATAGTATCTGGGATGGGAATTGAAACGATGGAAATGAAAGTTGTCCTTATATGGCTGGATTCATTCTTTATTGGCGGGGTTGTCATAGGGAAGATGTCCCCCGGAAAGACTATAATGGAGCCGGCGATAGCCGCTATTTTGGCATTATTAGCCTTGTTCCTAGCTGTAGATATCAGCATATTTCAGATTAATGCAATAATAATCCTGATACATGCATTCATATTCGCCCTGATAGGTGGTTATATAGGGGAGCGGTGGCAGGGCACTATTTAAACTGTTTTCAAAGTCATTGCAAAAAGAATAAAGGGGCACTGAATATTGGTAACAGGTCTTTTCATTAAAACCCGGAGATCACCACAACTTATTCCCAACCCATAGCCCCCCCTCATCATCTGCGCTGCTTTCAGTAGCTTCTTCATCTAGGTCTAGATGTTCAAGTAGGATGCCGTAGTCCTCCAGAAGGTGTTCCAAACCGTTTAGCCCCACATTCTGGGTAAATTTCTTGTGTGTGCTGTAGATCTCACCTGTAAACTCCTTCAGCTTTGTTTTTAGCGTCTGGAAAGCCTTTGAATTTTTAATGTTAAAGAGAAAGTCCTTGTCCAAATATCTGCAAAATTCGAGGATAAAGCTCTGTACAACATAGCGGTTTGCAAAGAGGTCTCTGTCCATGCTTGAGATTATCTCGGTAAAGGACTCAACCTGCTTGCTTATATCATCTTTTGAGGCAATATCGGTAAAGAAACTGTGTCTCTTACGAAGAGCATTAAACGCGTTGCTACCCTTTTTTGTTTGCTCCTCTTTGTAGGCTTGCAATGCTTGTTTAAACTCTTTTTCTGCAAACATTGATCAATATCTTCCAAACTACCCCTAGATAAAGCTATCTAATCTTGCCATCCTGATATCTTCCATTGTATAGCTTTGTCTCCCCTTTAACCCTAGCAAATACCAGCTGAGCAACCCTGGCATGTCTTTCAAGGGTGACTTCTCTTTCACTTTCGTTGAAGAGGCCGACAGTAAGTTCGCCTTTATACCCCGGGTCTATAACAGCTGTTCTAAGAGAAATCCCACACCGGAACAGTGTGGATCGCGGGAACATGAAGGCCACAAGATCAGAAGGCATATTTATCCGTTCCAAGGTTTTGAAAAGATAAAATACCTTGGGTTTTATTACAAAGTTGTCCAGTTTCTCGATCTCAGGAAGTTCTCTTTCAGTTTTCCCGATAAATCCGCTGGTCTTAAGGGAATACAACTTATCTATCCGGATATCAACTCCTGCCCCCTGGATATTCGCCTCATCGATGTTTTCTAAAAGGTTTCCATTTTCAATTCTCTTTATTATCTCATAATGACCTAAAAACATCAACAGACCTTCAATAAAAAAAAGGGATGTGGATTCTCTCTACACTTACAAAACATTCTTCGCTGCAAGGTCTATGTCATCCCTTCTAATTGTCCTCCTCCCTGCATGGGTTGATAACTCCTTGGCGTTTTGGGCAATCTCCACTGCAATCTCTTCTAAAATTTCTGCCAAGGCTTCTTTTCCTGTTTCAGAAACTCTCAACCCCGTAGTATCCCTAATAATCCTATCCATCTGGGCAAGTGCAATCTTACTCATCCTTCTACCTCCATCATATTATTGGGTCGAATTAACGGGTTTATTTTTCTGGTATTTAAGTATTTAGGAAGGTAAACAAAAAAAATGTAAATTTTAAAACGGATAGACGTGATTATGATATTTTCTGCCCTCTCTTTAAATTGCGGCAATTTCTTATTGGATTATTAAAAAGTCGCCGAGGTAGAGGGAGGGTACATATTGGTTAGTCTGGTAAAATCCATTTTTAATTAGAAGGCGCTTGGATGATATCAAAACAGTAAACCACGATAAATATAAAGGCTAGAAGAGACATAAAATAGCAATTGTTAAGAGGGTGGCGCCAATGATCGACTCATATGATTTCGGTCGCATCGTTATAGATGGAAAGAGATATCATCATGATGTGGTCATCTTTCAGGATAAGATTGAGAGTTGGTGGAGGAAGGAAGGCCATAGGTTACAAATTGAAGACATTGAAAAGGTCATAGAGGAAAGGCCAGATATATTGATAGTTGGCACCGGAAACTCTGGTTACATGGGAGTCTTACCTGAGGTTGAAGAAAAACTGAAAAGCCTGGGTATAGAATTGATTGTCAAAAAGACCAAGGATGCATGTGAGGCATACAACAAGGTAAAAGATAAGAAAGTTATAGCTGCTCTTCATTTGACCTGCTGATTTTTCCTCAACAGTTGAAATCGTAGGAGCATTTCTTCTATAGAGTTTTTCCCTATATTTGATCCAGGTCCCAAGTTTCGTATCTATCTGAACTTCGGCCTTTTTGAAATCCTATTGGGCAAAGGCAGTTTTAAAAATGGTTTATCTTTTGTCTTTTCCTTTATTTCACTTGTTAAATCACCTAGAGAATAACTTTTCTGTTGACCACCCTGCCCTCTGACTCTAACTGTAAGCCCCCCGCTCTCCTTTTCCTTCTCACCGACAACTGCGATATAAGGAATCCATTCCTTTTCAGCGTTCCTAATCTTCTTACCTAAGGTTGCATCTTCATCGTCAATATCAACCCTTACCTCTGATTCTTCTAACTTCTCTAGAATATCCATGCAATACTTGAGATGATTTTCGCTCACAGGTATTAGCCTTATCTGAGTAGGAGAAAGCCAAATCGGAAGCATGGGCTTTTTGCCCTTTTCAGCTTTCATTGATTCGCTCTCCAAGATTGCGTAAAGGTTTCTGTCTATGCCGCCCGAAATACTTGCATGAAGCATTAATGGATGCCTCTTCTCACCTTTTTCATCGGTGTAACTTATATCGAACCGTTCGGTATTTTCGACATCAATCTGAACTGTTGACAAGGTTGCGGCTTTGTCAAGGGTGTCGTTTACGTTAAACTCGAACTTCATGACAAAGTAGAAGAATCGCTCATCCCAGAGCTCAATTAATATGGGCTTGCCCATCAGTTTAGCAAGGTCTCTTGTAAAGGATTCATTTTCAAAATAGAAGTCTTTGACAAAACGCATAGCCATGTCATAGTCAACTCCTATATCATCCATCCACTGCATGGAAAGTCTGTACTGTTGTATAAACTCCTCTTTTGCCTGATCAAAATCAGCACACAGGGTATGCATATCCGGCATAGTGAATGTTCGAAGCCTCTTTAAACCAGAGAGCTCACCGCTCTGCTCCCTTCTGAAACTGTAGTGAGTAAGCTCATAAAGCCTCAAGGGGAGATTCCTGTAGGATATGGTCATGTCATGCTTCATCAGATACTGCCCAAAACAGGCCGCAAACCTGAGGAAGTATTCCTTTTGATCCGATTTTATAACATACTGTCTGGCAGGAAATCTATTCAGGTATTTGTGAAGTTGGGGGTGCTCGAAGTCGTACATTATCGGTGTCTCTACCTGCATGGCGTCGTAATCCATTGAAATCTTTGTTACATGCATCTCGAGCAATTTTTTAATCAACGTCCCCTTGGGATACCATCGGAGATTCCCGGAGTCAGAGCCTGGTTCATAGTCCACCAGTTCCAAGCTTTGCATAAGACGCACATGAGGAGGCTCCTTATCTGCAGCCCTTGTACCTTTGGTCTCATAGTCATAGAATATTTTAAGACTGGGATAATCTGAAAAGTCGAATTTGTCAGCAGGTACAAGCTTTCCATCCAAGTCAAGAACATAGTGTTTTGAGGTAAGCTTTTTTTCTTTTTTCAGCGCCTCTGAGATCTTCTCCTCCTCTTCTTTTTCCCCAGGTTTTACTACTATGCTCCTTGATAGTTCAGAAAGAGGATGCCCTTTGCAACTCAGGTTGAATGCCTTATACCAACCGAAAGGTGCCCTTTTTACAACATAATTTTTATCCTTTAATTGTGTCTCCATCTCTTTTAGTATCTTCACTGCAACTTTTGGGCTGCCCAAGGAGGAGCTTAAGTGAGCATAGGGGTAGAGCATTATCGTTTCTGCTTTGACCTCTTTGAACACTTTTTCAATTTCGGTGCATGTTTTATCAACTACAGCGCTGGGGTCATCCTCATCTACCTTTTCCACTGCGATAAAGACGGCCAGGGCCTCTTCCAAGCGCTGGCTTTTCTGCTCTTCAGGGACATCTTCTGCTACAGGGGTCTTCTTCTTTGCCTGGTATTCAATAAAATCAGAGTGAATCAATAGCAACTGCATATAAACCACCAAAATGATGGAACATATAGAAGATAAATGTTACTCTTATTCCCCAATGACTTTTACCATAACAGTCCGCATTCTAGGACCGTCCAATTCAATAAAAAAGATGCTTTGCCAAGTGCCCAGGCAAAGACGTCCGTCCTCTATAGGAACTATCTCTCCGGCTCCTAAAAGGAGTGATTTAATATGGGCATGGGCGTTTGAATCTATAGAATCATGCCTATATCCCACACTTTTTGGCACTAATTTTTCCAGCACATCCTCGTAATCTTTTACAATCCTCGGTTCGTTCTCGTTTATCCCTATCGATGTGGTTGTATGCCTTGAAAATATAGCCACAATACCCTCCCTGAGGCCGGACCTGTTTACAATATCTGTCCAGAAATTCGGTTTCCTTGGTTGTTGAAACTGTGAATTCATCGGAGAAGATCATGGTGTCTAGTTTTTGCTTTAAGGAATATAACTTTTAGCAAGGTCTGTTTCTTTTTTTATTGTTAAATCATGGGCATTAAAAAGATGTTTAATTACAGCGAGGAGCTAAAAGATCATTTCAAAAATCCCAGGAACTGGGGGAAAATTGAGGATGCCGAAGGCGTCGGCATAGTAGAAAATCCCTCTTGCGGCGATAAGGTCTGGATGTATATCAAAGTTGAAAAAGGGATAATAAACGATATCAAATTTCAGACCACAGGGTGCGCACCGGTAGTTGCGACAAGCAGCATGATAACTGAAATGGCGAAGGGAAAGACTGTAGAAGAGGCCCTAGAGATAAGCAAGACAGACGTGGAAGAGAAGGCAGGAAAACTTCCCCCAATAAAGATGTACGGTCCGAATCTGGCCGCAATGGCATTGAAGGCAGCGCTGGAGGACTACATAGGTAAAAATAAGTGACACACCTGTACTATCCGGAAACCTGTATCTCCTCAAACTCCATGGATGGTGCTTTGACCGCTGAGAACTGCTTATAATCCTTACCGAATCCCACGACTTTGTTTAAAAGATCAAATATGTTCCCAGATATTATTGCCTTCTTTACTGGCCTGCCATTTAGAAATGCGTTCCTTGTCTCTACAGAAAAATCCCCTGAAATGGGATTGGATGTGTGTGCGCCGATCAGGCCGTGTACGAGCAGTCCCTCTTCACTTAATCCTCCCTTACCGGAGATAATGGTATTGGAGGGCCCGACATTTGGAAGAACGGAGTAAGAAGATCTGCCAGAGTTACCTGTGCTCTCTTTTTTATCTTTCTTTGCGGTATATGTATCGTAAAGGAAGCCTTTCAAAACCCCATTTTTAACCAATTGAGTCTTCTGTGACCTCACACCTTCCGAGTCAAACTTTGAGGTTTCAAGACCCTTATCCAACGTGGCGTCATCTTCCAAATTCATGGCATCCGAAAAGATATTCTCCCCAATTTTGTCAGCCAACATGGACCTTCCCCTCTGTACATTGTCTGCGCTAAAGGATGGACCCAATGTATTTTCTATCAACTCAGTGACCGCCAAAGGCAAGAGGGTTACAGAGACCTTTTTGGTGCCTATCTTTTCTGCGTTCAATGAATCTTTGGCCAATCTTGACGCTTCCCTTCCTATACTGTAAAAATCTAGGTCCAGGAATTTGGATATATCATAATAAAATCCTGAGGAGACATCTTTATTCTTGGCCACAGTACTCAAGAATCCAGAGATAATTGTTGCCTTGTCAGATCCTTCCACTCCGTTGGTGTTCAATATCTTAACTTCTGATCTTCCCCAGGAGATGGCTCCACTGGTCGATGAGACCTTGTACTCGTCACAAGACTGGAGCAGGGCTTCAACATAGGCCAAAGCTTCATCGACATCTATGTCATCGATCCTAACATCATAGCCTTTAAAATCTGTATAATCCTGACGTTGAGGCAATGCCGAATGGCTATCCTCCTGAGCTACGTTGGAGATTTTTACCGCCTTTTCGACGGCTTCCGGAGTCAAGATGTTGCAGAAATAAAAGCCGGTTCTCTTATCTTTGATAACTCTGATACCATATCCTGAAGAGGAGTTCTCTTTGAAAAGATCTACCTTCCCGGCTTTAATCTCTACTGTATTGCTGGAAGAAACTGAGAAGAAGATCTCTGCCTCATCTACCTCCCTTGCGAGGAGTTCAATCGCCTTTTCCATCAACCGGTACCTCCAACTGTTGCAAACGTCCTTATATGGGGTCCACCATCACCCACAGGCACGGCTTGGCCAGCCTTTCCGCAAAAACCTATCGAGAGTTTAAAATCCTTGCCCAGAGAAGATATCTTTTTTAAAATCTCCAGGGTCTCACCTGATAAAGCGACATCCTTTATAGGACGTGTTATCTTGCCATTCTCTATCAAGAACCCTTCCTCTGCACTGAATTGGAAAACCCCTCTAGCAGTGTCCACTTCTCCGCCCTTCGATCCTTTCAAGTAAACACCGTTTTTTATTCCTTCGAATAACTCCTCGAAATCATAGTCTCCTGGTTTGATGTAAGTATTACTCATTCTAACTATTGGTTGATGGCCAAAACTTTGAGCCCTAGCATTGCCAGTATCTCTCTGGCCAAGTCTTGAAGACGTCTCTCTGGAGTGGATGTAGCTCTTTAAGACACCCTCTTCGATAAGGGTGGTCTTCTCACCCTTTACTCCCTCAGAATCATAGCTGTAAAACCCGAAAGAACCTTCCAAGGTTGAATCGTCATATACTGTAACCAGATTTGATGCTATTCCCTTGCCCAGCTTTCCTTTTAAAATGGACTCATCTTGAAGTATATGGTCTGCTTCTGTTGCATGTCCAAGGGCCTCGTGGATAAATACGCCGGCAAGGTAGGGGTCAAGGACCACATCGAAATCACCGCCTGGAGGTTCAGCCGCTGTTAAAAGTCTTATCGCCTTTTCTGCTGCTCTTTTCGCCGAACTTTTGGAGTCTGCAATAGCCTCCAAGCCACCTGTACCTCCCAGCCGCTCCGATCCGAATTGAACCTTACCGTCTTTTTTGGCAAATACCGCTGAAAATAGTGCAACCTTTGAACTCTCTGATTCTATTTCGGTGCCCTCTGAAGTAAAATACTGAGTTTTTATCTTTGAATCGAGATAGGAGAATGAAGTGCTGACGACCTCCTTAAAACCTTTAACCTCGCCTTCTACTTCTTTTATCCTGTTTCTTTTTTCCTCAATTCCCACATCTGCGGGATCGATCTTTGGTTTTACCACAACCTTCTCTTTTATCCCACCTAAATCTGAAAATTTTATCTTTTCATCTCCACTTTTTGCAATCATAAAGGCGCGCTCCGCCATCTCGTAAATTTGATCCATTGAGTTTGAAGACGCAAACCCCCATGTCTTGTCCAAGACCCTGACCCCTATCCCAAATACCTCGCCAGAGGATAGGTCCTTTGCCACACCGTCCTTGACTGTTATTGTTGTGGTCTCAGAGCTTTGAACCGTGACATCGATGAACCTTGCAGGAAGCTTTAATATCTGGTCAACTACTTGCATGTTTAAGACTCCAGACCAATTAGGAATATATATGTTTCATTCGTTATCTCATTTGATGTTTTCAATTAAATTTATTGGGAAACTTCTCTATAGATCCACCAGGAGCTAGCGCAAGGCATGCGCATGCCCTCACTTTTTAGGTGGCAGTCCTTGAGTTGGCTTTGTGGATGAGGCACGCGACAGTTCACTGCGGTATGACTTTTATCTTCTTTATCTCTTTAAACCCTCTGTCAAAGGTCAGAATTTTGTCAATTCCGTGGAGTCTCATTACTGCAACATTCGTGCAGTCGGTGAAGCACATCTCTGCGGTTTTGAACTTCTCCCAAGCTGTGTTGAAGGCATCTCTATCGACTTCTAGTAATTCGACTTCC
>JBHICB010000045.1:0-8997 GCA_046759365.1 Hydrothermarchaeales archaeon (SeqCode) | reverse complement strand
TACTGTTTATTTCTTTGACAGAAACGGTGAGCTCTTGTGGAGCTACAAAACAGGTAATTGGATTGGAGGTGTTTCTGTTTCTTCTGACGGCTCATACATAGCAGCGGGATCTAGGGATAATACTGTTTATTTCTTTGACAGAAACGGTGAGCTCTTGTGGAGCTACAAAACAGATAATTGGGTTAGAAGTGTTTCTGTTTCTTCTGACGGCTCATACATAGCAGCGGGTGCTGATGATCATACTGTTTATTTCTTTGACAGAAACGGTGAGCTCTTGTGGAGCTACAAAACAGGTGGTTTGATTGGAGGTGTTTCTGTTTCTTCTGACGGCTCATACATAGCAGCAGGATCTTGGGATAATAATGTTTATTTCTTTGACAGAAACGGTGAGCTCTTGTGGAGCTACAAAACAGGTGAGGAATTTTCTAGTGTTTCTGTTTCTTCTGACGGCTCATACATAGCAGCAGGATCTTGGTATCATAGGGTTTTGGTCTTAAATAGGGGTGGTGAGCGTTTGTGGAGTTATATGATTGGCAGCAGACGGGCGCATGTTTCGATCTCTTCGGATGGTGGATACTTAGTAGCAGGATCTTGGAATGGAAATATTTATTTTTATAGAAGAAAAGTTCCCCCACTAGAGACAGGGATTCCTCCAACTACAACTCCTCCAACAACTACTCCACCACCAACTACTTCCCCCCTTACTACTCAGCCTTCGAAAACAACTAGAGCTCCGACCACTACCAAACCACCTACCCAACCGCCTACTAAACCTCCAGTTGTTGGAACCTCACGGCCATACAATAGATATCTTGGCTTTCTAATTCTCGTTTTAGCTGTTGTCCTTGCTTTTAATCCGGCTAAAGGAGCGGTCGATGACTACTTATTGCACAAGAGAATTGAGCAGGAACGCCTTGAAAGAGTTCGCTCTTCAGCTGCAGAGGCTATCTCGAAAGCCGAACAAGGCCTAGGTAGTTTCAAGGAGAACGTAAACCATTCTGATGATGTCGAAGATCTGCTGGCGAAGGCCCGCACGGCATTAGAGGATGCTCGATCGTCCTTTGCTTCAAATGACTTCGCAGATGCAATTGAAATGTCCAATGTTGTAACAGATCTACTAGTGGAAACAAGAGAAAGTATTGAAAAAATCGAAAAAATGAAAAAAGAGATTTCTTCGATGATTGAAGAGACGGTAAATGAGGGAGGTAAGAGCAATGGCCGGTGAAGACGACCTTGGTGGATACTTCATCCTGTTTGTAATAATAGGTTTTATAATAATTATGATAGTAAAAGCGATAATTGTAATAGTGCAAATTATAGTATCTGTTATTATTTGGCTTGTCTATATTCTACTATTTTACTTAATCTTCCTTTTACAGCTCTTATTTATACTAAGCACTTTGGCTGTAATAGGGTATGCTGGATATCACATTAACAGATATCTATTCAACATGCTAAATGAGAGGGAGATAGAATGGTGGCCCAATTATGAAATAAAAAAAGAGTGGTTTTTATTAAGTTATACCATTTTAGCTCTAGTTATTGGATACTACATTATCATGCCTGCGTTGGGATATGGATTATCTTATAATTCGATTTCAATGTATTTTTATAGACCGTCAAGTGTTGCTCCTTCAATTTCCGAGATTTTAGGCAATATAAAATCACCATTAAATTATCCTGTCTTTGAATATTATCCAACTTTTCTCGGCGAAGAGTTTTTCAAAATACAACCATTCAACGCTATCTATACAGTTCTTTTGACAGGGATTTTTATCGGAGTTTTAAATACGTTCTTAATCTTTCTTATTATATCTTTATATGGGGTTCATGCCACAAAAGCACTCAGAAAACGCATTGAAAAGGAGAGAATGGAAAGGGAGAAGGCTGAGGAAAGAGCGAGAATTGATAGAAAGAAATCCGATATCATTGATATGATCGATGATGAAATCAAGAGGGTAATAGAGGTGAAGAAAAAATGTCATTTGAAGAGAAGCTTAAAAGAGTTAGAGAAGAAGTTTCAAAAGCTATAGGACTTATAAAAGAAGACCATGCGGGGGCAGACTTAAAAAAGGCGAGAAAACATCTTAAAGAAGCATCGGAAGCCGTTAAAATCGATGATCTCGATCAAGCAATGTCCCTTGCCGAAAAAGCCCAGCTCGCAGCTAAGCCCACAACAGAATACTTACTGGGCATTGCGAGAAAGCTTGAACAAGAAGGTAATGCCGCTTATAAGGAAGGAGACTTCTCCAAAGCTATAGAACAATGGAAAAAGAGCCTAGAGGACCATTCAAGAGCCATAGAGCTTGCCCAAGAGAGAGGAGAAGACGAGATAATTAAAGCTGTAACGTCAACAACAGAAAGCATTGACCAGGACATCAAGACAGCAGAGAAGGAGAAAAGCAACAGAGAAATGGTAAGATTTGCGGAGGAAGCCAACAGCCAAGTCGAAGAAGCTAAGAAGTTCTTCAAAGATAACGAATTTGACAAAGCAAAGGCCAAGTTTGAATCAGCCAAAGATTTGTATAACAGTGCTCTAAAGATTTCCAAGGACTTCGACTTCGAGGACAAAAAGAGTCTTCAAAAGGCAGCAAAAGACATGAAGACTAGCATAGAGGCATGTCTCATCGGAAAGGGAGAAATACTAATTGAAGATGCATCAAAGAAAGAGGCAAAAGATAAAGAAGATGCCTTCTCAAAAGTTATAGAATATCTAGACTCTTTCTCCTCAAAAAACGAGCAATACACTGATCTAAAACAGAAGACCCACAGTGGCCTTACCCAAGCGAGAATAGAGATTGGCAGGACTATTTTAAAAGATGCTGAAGACCTCCTAGATTCAAGTGAATATCGTGAATCAAAAGAGGGATACAGAAAGGCACAAGACTACTTCGAAAAGATCTTGGAATACGCGGTGGAACATAGACTTGAAGAGGAGAAAGCAGAGTTAGATCGACTCTTGGAAGCATGCACCACGAATATTGCACGTGTCTATGACAGAATACTGGGCGTTGAGAGGAAGCGGGTAACTAGAGATGAAATAATAAGAGTCGGAGATTTGGAAGACGGTGTTGAAGTCCGTGTGCAGACGAAAAGAACACTTTCACCCATTGAGGATGAGTTGAATAAACTTCAAAACATCTACCAGGCGATGGAGTATCTTGGTTTCGGTGGATTTGGTTATGTCTATAAGGTGAAAAACCGGCAAGGGGTTGTAACCGCCATAAAAATACCTAAATCACTCGACAAGAATGGAGAGGAAATCTTTTTTAGGGAACTTGATATTTGGAAGAAACTCCAACACAGGAATATCGTAAAATTAATCCGGCCCCATATAACACCTGTTCCTTATTTTGAGATGGAGTATGCCGATGGAGGAAGCCTTAAGAAACTGTTAGAAAATACCTCGCGGCTCCCTATTGAGATGGCTTGTAATATAGCCTTTGATGTGGCTTGTGGACTGGAATATGCACATTCACACCGTGTACGGCATACTGATTTGAATCCAAAAAATATCCTACTGACTAAAACAGGGGAGTCCAAGATAACAGACTGGGGATTGGGAAAGGTCGCAGGCGCCTCCTCAGGGGATCTCGGATTTACCTATGGCTATGCAGCACCTGAACAAATACTGAAAGGGAAGTCTAATGAAAAGACTGATACATACCAACTTGGCCTGGTATTCTATGAGATGCTTACCGGGGATAATCCATTTCTCCACGGTTCCAAACCAGAGATAGAGGAAAAAACCACGGGCATGCTTCCAGAAAAACCAAGCATTAGAAGACCTGAGGTCGAAATCCTAGATGACATAATCTTACGATGCCTTGAGAAGAGTTGGAAGAAGAGACCTAGATTAAGGGATTTCAGGGAAGCGGTCTATAATTTTATGAAAGAGGGTTACGGGGTTTCCCTCCATCTATCGGAGGATATAGACACTATAACAAACATCTATTGTAGGTATGCCTTACAGGCAGCGAAGATCAACGACCACAAAGAGTGTATTATGGCATTGCAATATCTAATGAGGAAGGTAAGCGATCCTGAGACGCGGGACATTGTCAAAAGGCTTGTAGGTGAGGTAGAATATAGGCGAAACAGAAAGATCGATTTAGAACAGATCATGGATGAAATCGATGGCCTTTTGAGGAGGGCAGATTTTGAAGGATGAAGCTCGTCTTGGTGTTTGTTTTCAGACCAACTTTGGTAAAAAGAGGACCCTAATTTACTCCTTGACAGTTAAAATAAGTTTCGACAATGGACGCCTTGGTGAAATGAGTTGAATTGGGCGAAATTTGAAATACTTCTATTCTTGCGCGGTAGATTAAGTAACTGGTGAAAAAATGGAAGAGGATGATCGAATAATAATTGGTTCAATAATAATAGGTCTGGCCTTCGAAGTTTTCATTTATATATTAGCGAGGGATGTATCTGGGGAATTTGGAGAGCCAGTGTGGCTATCAGTACTTTTTTGGCAAATTTTTATTATCCCCCTTGTAATCATGATGGCGGTTATCCCCGTGGTCAACCTTATACCATATTTAGTCGGCTTCCTCTTTATCGATGTACTTTTTGGAGCGTTTGTAGGCATTTTCTCTTTTGTTTTCGGGGTTATTGGAACCGTGTATAGGGCAATAGGCTCGGTGCTAAGATCTGCTGGCACTGCTTATTCTCAAAGGCAGGAGGAGAGGAGAAGAGAAAGAGAAAGGATGGAGAGGCAAATAGCCGAGGAGAAGGCGAGAATCGACAAAGAGAAGGAAGAGATTATCTCGATGATAAAGGAGACTGCGAGTGAGGGAGGTAAGAGCAAGGGATAGTGAAGAAGAGAATATGAAGCGTGTTAGATTAATAAGGAGTGAAGATTTTGGAGAAGAAACAAATCGAGAGCAAGAAGGAAGAAATTATCGCTATGATAGAAGAGGCATTACTAGATAGAGATTATTATATTTTTATAACTGATCCGGCTCAACTTAGAGAGTTTCTCGTTATAAAACAGGACATCGATGAATTAGGGGCTGAAGTAAGAATTATTATAACCGACCCCACTCAGCTTAAAGAGTTTCTTGCCATAAAACAGGAGATCGATGAAATAGGGGCTGAAGTAAGAATTATTATAACTGATCCAGCCCAACTTAGAGAGTTTCTCGCTATAAAACAGGACATCGATAAATTAGAAGCTAAGATAGAGTTTACAATAACTGATCCTAATCAAATCCAAGAATTTGCAAATCAACGGCTCTAAAAGGAGATAAACTAATGCTTGAAGTTTGCTCTAAAACCGACATTGGAAAAAAGAGAAATATAAATGAAGACAGCTTTCTCACAAAAAGACTTGGCGAGTTCTACATACTAGCTGTCGCAGACGGTCTCGGCGGGCATGCAGCTGGTGAGGTTGCGAGCAAAATTGCTCTAATTGAAATAGAAGAGTTTCTTAAAGCAAATATTGGGAAACAAGATCTCCAAAAAGTGATGGAAGCAGGTATTTCAAAGGCAAACAAAGAGATATACCGCCTCTCAAAAGAAAACCCAAGCTATGCTGAGATGAGAACAACTATAGTTATGGCTGTTGTTGCTGAAAAAAATGTGTTGATAGCCAACGTTGGGGACAGCAGGGCATATCTTATTGGAAACACGATAGGGCAGGTAACAAAGGATCACTCGCTTGTACAAGAGCTTTTGGATAAAAAAATAATTACTGTGGAAGAAGCATTTCATCATCCGCAGAAGAACATTGTTACAAAGGTGCTGGGGGGGGAGAGCGAGGTAAAACCAGATCTCTACACAATCGAACTCGATCAAAACGTTCTTCTTTTATGCAGCGATGGGTTAACAGGTTCCCTAAGGGATGAGGAGATCATGGAAATTGTTGTCGATTCAAAAGACATAGACAATGCATGTGCTAAGCTTATAGATTCGGCCAACGAGAAAGGTGGCAAGGATAACATAACAGTAATTCTGGCAAAGGGGTGAAAAATAGGGGTATATTGAACAGGTGATGTGAATTGGATAATGTGCAATAAAATTTGGCGGAAAATAAGGAGATAGAAATATGGGAATACTGGACAAGATAAGGGGAAACCTCTTTGATAAACAGAAAAGAGAGGAAATCGCGGCTGAAAAGATTCGCTTGGAGGAGGAAAAAAGGCTCAAGACATTGCAGTTGGAAAAGCTCTCTACACAGAAGATGGAGCTCTTCAACAAGGGATTCAAGGCGTCTAAGGCTGAGAAGCATAACCTTATCAAGAAGTTAGAGAAACTCGACGGGATTATAAAGGAGCATAACTTCGAATTGAAAAAGATCTCCGCACAGATAAGAATATGCAACAACCTGTTATTTTGGCATGAGAAATTGGAAACATATAAGCAAGAAAAAATATACTCGGAAATCATTAGTCAGCTGAACAAGCTGCCAAAGTCCAAGCTCGAAGAGTTTCTTGATAGAGAAGAGCCTGATGACTTGTTAAGTTACCCTACCCACAATTGGGGATTAATAGATCAAGATGATCCAGAATACAAGAAGATTTTAGAGATATGGGAAGGGATAGAAAGAAAGATCGCAGTTAATGAAAAAAAATAATATTAAGGATTAGAAGGAGGACATGATATGGGTTTATTGAAAAAGTTGAAGGGAAAGTCACGGGAAGAGAAGGATATTGAGGGGGAGATGAGGTACAGGAAGGCGAAGGCCACTGTGAAGAACTATATTGAAAAGCTTGAAAAGCTCCAGAAGATGGTCTACGGTCAGGGGAAGAAAGCCGCCAAGATTGGGGACGAGAAATTTTTGAAGCGGCAGGCTGCAAAATATTTGACGCTTCAGGAGAGGATCAAAAAGGGGCAGAAGATGCTCCTATTGATGGAGGGGGCGAAGCTCCAGCGGGAGATGGTCAAGATTTCAGGAGACTTTGTAGGATTTGCCAGGGACATAAGTGAGTCAATAGTAGAGGGGCCGGGTGTCGATAAAATAGCGAATATGCAGATCGAGTTTGAAAGGGCCATGCAGCAGGCTGAGACTATAGACGAGGCGCTCTCTGTTGCACTGGACATGACTAGCGAGGGGATATTGAGCTCGGAAGGCTTCTCTGAGAAAAATGTCGATGAGATAGCGAAGACGATGGAGGGTGATGCTGAGACTGAGGAGAAGGGCTTAGATGAGCGGATATCGAAGGGTGTCAAAGAGGTCGAGGAGATGATGAAGAAAGGATGAATACGAAACACTCTGATGAATACTATAGGTTAATTCACTCAAGTGAGAATTATCACCAAGCAACTCTCAAGGAGATTCAGAGGATTGAAAGGTGGTTAGAGGAGTTTAGAAAGAAGATATGGAAAGAGATAGAACACGATCCAGAGAAACTTCGGAGATTATTGGTCTCGGCAAAAGATCCTCAACAAGTACAATTATTCTCATCCCTTGTTCTAAGAGGAAACGAACAAGTTCTACAAGGACTCATACAACTATTACATGACAATGATGCTAAAGTTCGAGCATTTGCTATAACCGCTTTAGATGAACTCACGACAGATGCTGAGTTATTAAAATCGGTTATACCCAAAATAAAAAACCTTCTAAAAGATAAAAATGCAAAAGTTCGCGTATGTGCTGCCGATGTTCTTCGAAAGACAAGAGAAGATAAAGCAGAAAGTAAAGGAAAAAGCCTTTCAGAAGTACAAAAATTAAAAAAAGAACAGATTGCTCCAACCATACCAGAAAAAGACATGATTCTAGAATCCCTTACTAAAGGTCGATATAAATATGAAGATCTCGAAGACATAATAAAAACATTAGCAGAATACCTGAAAGCAGAATATACCACGGAGTTACGAAAAAGCAGAGATGACATGAAGCGCTCCACTTATTATTGTGCTGAACTATTTTTGCTAAACGTAAAACTTGGCGAGGCCTCAGAATCAATGAAATACTGCCATGATTTGAAGCGATATTCTGGAGAGAGAGTAAAAAAAGAGGTAGATAAGTTATCAGAAGAGCTTGAACATAGATTGAAGGAGGGCCTTGGAATAAGTAACGAATTCGCTGAAAAGGCTGAGGTTATAGTGCACCAGATAAAGATGAGTTAGAAATGAGCGTTGAAATATCTTTGAAAAAAGCAGAAGAATACATCGAAGAAGCAACTAATGCAGAAGGTCTGGGTAAGCTTAAGACAGCCAGAGACTACTACTTGAAGGCAAGTCAGCAACTCTTCAACGCTGCCAATGAATCGCATGGGAGGTTGAAGTCGGTAAGGGTTGAAAATGCTGAGAAGCTATTGAAGAAGGCAAAGTCCATCAAAATCAAAGAGAAAGTTGCTCATGGAAAAGATGAAGCCCCTGAATCCGATTTTATACTACATAAAAAACCAAGTGTTACCTTCGATGATGTGGCAGGCTTAGAAAGCGTTAAAAATGAGATCAAGGACAAGATAATCTACCCCTTCCTATATCCCGAAAAAGCAGACAAATTCGGGATTACATCTGGGGGGGGGATCCTTTTATACGGGCCTCCTGGCACAGGGAAGACATATATCTCTAAAGCAATCGCAAACGAAGTAGATGCAACGTTTTTCACTATAAAGCCCAGCGAGATTATGAGCAAATGGGTCGGTGAGAGCGAGCAGAACATAGCAAAGCTATTCAATGCAGCAAGAGATCAGGGGAGATCAGTTATTTTCATCGACGAGGTTGAGGCATTAATCCCAAAGAGAAGAAGTTCAGGCTCTTCCGTGATGCAGAGAGTCGTCCCACAGATTTTAGCCGAGATGGAGGGCGTGGAATCGAACAACACCAATTTACTCTTTATAGGCGCCACAAATGAGCCTTGGAGCATAGACCACGCAGCCCTACGCCCTGGAAGGTTCGACGAGAAGATATATGTGCATCCCCCAGATTTTGAGGCACGAAAGAAGATCTTTGAGCTAAATCTTAGAGAAAAGCCCCTTTCAGAAGACATCGATTTCGACAAACTCGCAGAAATGTCAGAGGGCTACAGCGGCGCCGATATCA
>JBHICB010000044.1:0-9457 GCA_046759365.1 Hydrothermarchaeales archaeon (SeqCode) | reverse complement strand
GAAAAGCCAGATGTTGTCGGGGCCATATTCGGTCAAACTGAAGGCCTATTGGGTCCTGATTTGGATTTAAGAGAACTACAGAAAACGGGGAGGATAGGCCGAATTGAAGTGAATGTAAAATCAAGGGCGGGCCGATCAGACGGTTCAATAACTATACCTTCAAGTTTAGATCAGGTTGAAACAGCGATTCTCGCGGCTGCATTAGAGACTATTGATAGGGTAGGGCCATGCGAAGCAAAGATCGAAGTCGAGCGTATAGAAGATGTAAGGATATCAAAAAGAAGAAAGGTTATAGATAGGGCGAAGAACATCCTTTCTACAATGGTTGGGGATATCACCCCTGATAGTCTTGAGATAACAGAAGAAGTCAAACGTTCAATGCGTTTAGGAGAAATCACAAAATATGGTCCAGAAAAACTTCCAGCAGGACCAAACATAGATGAATCCGACGCCATCATCGTTGTAGAAGGGAGAGCCGATGTGCTAAACCTGCTTAAAAATGGGATTAAGAATGCCATCGCTGTAGAAGGGACAAGCGTTCCAAAGACCATTGGTGAGTTGAGCAAGAAAAAAACCGTTACCGTCTTTGTGGACGGTGATAGGGGCGGTGATCTCATAATAAAAGAGCTACTTCAGGTAGCAGAGGTTGATTTTGTCGCAAAGGCGCCCCCAAGCAAAGAGGTAGAGGAGCTGACCAAAAAGGAGCTCTTCAAAGCATTAAGAAACAAAACCTCTGTAGAGCAGGAAAGGATTCTAGGAGCTGGAGGCTCAAATAACGCAAAAAGCCCAAAGCTTGAGGTTAAAAAAGTGAAACCCCAACCCCCTGTCAAAGCCAAAGTTCAAAAGAAAGACGGGAAGATGGAGATGTATGGTAAATTTTTCAAGGATCTCTCAGGTACTTTCAAGGCATATCTTTTAGACGAAGAATCCAACATCATAAAGGAGGTAGCTGTTAGAGACCTGACCTCTGCATTGACAAAATCAAAAGCGAAGGTTTCGGCTGTAATATTCGACGGGGTTATATCCCAAAGGCTTGTAGACATCTCAAGCGGAAGAGAAGTAGAATGTTTAGTCGGTGCAAGAATAGGGAACATATCAAAGAAACCTGCTGAACTTAGACTCCTGACGTCAAAAGACATAGGCGTATCCTAGTGTTACTGCCACTCTTATACCTAAATCATTAAACCTTTTATAGGATAAAGTATAAGAGATATATTCGGTGGGTTTTTATGTATAAAGATGAGTTGATACACCTACATCAACTTCTGGTTTATCTCATGAGATTCCTAGTTGACAACGGTGTGCCCGACTCTTTTTTTGAAGGATATAATGATTTGAGTATCAGTCCTCACCACATACACAGAACCAAGGGAGAACACAAGTACGCAGTGTTCATGCTTGCTTGGTCGATCTCCAAGGTTTTGGCAGAAAATAACGAGATCGTTCCCATAAATGTCGCCAACAGATTGGGTGAGTTGGCAGAGAGATGTAAAATGGATCTAACATAGCGTCAGATTGCTATGACCTTCAATTCTTTGATCAAAAGGACCCCGTTCTCACCATCTTTATAATATTGGGGTATAATTCTGGCTTCTCTAAAGCCTAGGCTTTTGTAAAATTTGATGGCAGACTTATTTGAAATCCTTACCTCCAGATGGATCTCATATATGCCGTTATTTAAGAGGTATTCTACAACCCGGCCCATCAATGCCTTTCCAATGGCTCTTCTTCTGTATTTTCTATCTACTGCTATAGCCAAGATATGGCCTATGCCTTCCACAATACGGGATGTTACGTATCCGACAACTAACTCATTGACCTCTGCAACGAAGAAGCTTTGGTGATAAACCTCATAGAGGTTTAATAAAAATAAAGGGTGGTAGGGGTCTTTAAATGATTGTCTCTCTATTTCATATACTCTGTTTAAATCGGAAGGCTTGAAGGGTCTAATTTTGATCAAATGATTCCCCAAGGTCTCCTTACATCTTCTGCAAAAATTCTTGTCTTTAAAATCAACATCTAAGATGCTGTTGGAAAAGATCATGACACAATTTCTATCCTTGCAATGGCTCAGGCCAAAACAATGCCCCAGCTCGTGCAATATCTCCTTTGCGGCCCTATCAACAAAAAGTCTTTCATCACTTTTTTTGTATGTTCCAGGGTCTAAACGATGAAGGGAGACAATACATGCATCGCCCCCCAATAAAGCCTGACCAAAGACAAAATTTAGATCTTGGGTAAAAAGGTCAACATCTGTTATGCCCACTATTTTATCTGAAACATTCCTTGCATGATTTGAAAGTTCTTCAAGAAAATATTTTGAGTTGTATTGCCTCCTTTTCCTGTTAAAGGCTTCTTTGGGAATTTCAAGCACTTTATCCAAAATCTCGCATTCTCCAAAAGTAGTTTCGACTTCTTTGCACAAGATTTTTAAAATATCGTTATCACCCTCAATAAAGGAAGCGAGGATAATCATGGTGTTGATTGATGGCAGTTGATTATAAAGATTTTGTGGAGTTTATAGTCAAAAATTATAGAGATTCTAAGAAGATAGTTGAGGTGGGTGTCGGCACCAGATATGAAGTCTTAGAAGAGCTTGACAAAGCACTCGATGCTCAAGTGATTGGGACAGATATAAAGGCAGATAATCCAAAGGTTGTAGTTGACTATATAACAAAACCGAACCTTGAAATTTACAAAAGAGCAGATCTCATATACTCCCTCAGACTCCCAATTGAGCTTCACCCTTATGCAGAAAAGGTTGCCAAATGCGTTGGTTCAGATTTGATCATTAGACCCCTATCCACAGAATATGTGAACCATAAAAATCTATTCAATGAGGTAAAGCTTGTAAATTATAAAAGCGTGTTTTTTTATCTTTTTAGATGACTAAATGGGAAACGTATCCACCCTCGTTGTCCCTGAAAATTCCCCCGCAATGTTTGTCTGCATCAATTTTTTAACCTTTTCGTAATCCGTTGTTTGCCCCAAAACATGCATGAGCTTTATATAGGCGGTCTCTGGCAGCATGTCCCTGGCCGAAATCACCCCCCTTTCAAGCAACTCCCGACCTGTCGAATATACCTTCATATCCACCGTACCATGGAGGGTTTGGGTGGCCATTACTACAGGTTTTCCTACTTCTTTTGCGCGTTGAATAGAGTTTAAGAGTTCCTCAGGGACATGCCCCAAGCCGGTTCCCTCCAAAACAATGCCTTTGTTATTGCTTATAAAAAAATCCAAAACACCCGGTTTAATACCTGGGTATATCTTTACTAAGGCGACTTTATCTTCAAACTTATCATCAGATTTCACCTTGTTATCGCTCCTTTTATTGTAATCTTGAAAGACCTCTATCTTTTCTCCAACCCTACCAAGCGGTATCGTGTTAATGCTCCTAAAGGCATCCCTCCTTGAGGAGTGCATCTTCCTGACCTTTGTACCTCGATGAATATCGCAAGTACCATCACTTGAAGAGCTGTGCATGACTACCACAACCTCTGCGATATCTGATGTCGCAACCCTTACAGCAGAGATCAGGTTAAGGACAGAATCTGAGGATGGCCTATCAGATGACCTCTGCGAACCGACTAAAACTACTGGTTTTCCAAGACCCTTTAACATGAAACTTAAAGCCGCAGCCGTATAACCCATGGTGTCCGTACCATGCGCTATAACCACCCCGTCTGTCCCCGAGTTTAACTCGTTTGCAGATTCATGAGCGATTTTTATCCAATAGCTTGGGTTCATGTTCTCGCTTAAGATATTAAAAAGGACCTTTGTTTTTATGTTCGCTATCTTAGCCAATTCAGGTACAGCGTTTAGGAGGTCTTCAGTGGAAAAGGATGGATGGACTGCTCCTGTCTTGTAATCCACCTTTGAAGCGATGGTTCCACCTGTCCCCATTATTGTTATATCGGGCTTCTTTTTGTCGTAAGCGATATCTATAGGGGTGCTTTTTATCTCTATCTTTGCCCCTTTTTTTATCCTCTTGATATCGATTCTAGAATAATCAATCCCAATATTATAGCCGTTATCTAGTTTGATGACTATGTGCTCATCATCACCAAGCTCGGTTCGGGGCATAAGGATTCCCTCATATGATTTGTCATCTTTTTTAACAATTATTCTGTCCCCCACATCGATGTTTTTTAAAAGTTTCTGGGCTTTTCCCTTGTACATCTTCATTCTCCAATTGCCTTGCCAACCAAATCGAGCAATTCATCTTTTGAAGTCTTTATTTTATCCCTTCTGTCCTTTAATTGCGATTTTTTCCCTTCTACCTCGTCCTTGCGTGCATCCAAGATCCTCTTTACTTCCAGGGGAGCCGGGCCGCCCAAAACTGATCTTGCCTTGACACCTTCTGCAGGATTCAATGCCTTCTTTATCTTTTCATCGCTTAGGTTCAGCTTTTCTCCAAATACCTCCTCAGAAACAGAGTCCAGCATTTTTGAATCTATTTCAGAGCATTTCATCCCAGACTCCATGGCCTTGGATACAGTTTTTCCAACTACCTTATGCGCTGTCCTAAAAGGCAGTCCCTTCTCCTTGACGATAAGATCTGCAAGATCAGTGGCTTGAGAGAAGTTTGCGTCGCACAGCTCCTTCATCCTGTCTTTATTCACCTTCAAACTGTCAATCACTGAGGCCATAATCTCCAAGGTATCGTTGAGTATAACAAAGGATTCGAAAAAGATAGGAGAAAGTTCTTGGAGGTCGCGGTTGTAGGTATAAGGTAGAGATTTTAAGATACCTGCCACAGAGGTAAAATTTCCAAGGACCTTGGTGATATTTGCCCGTACTAACTCAACAACGTCTGGATTCTTCTTTTGGGGCATTATACTTGAGGTGGAAGCAAATTTGTCGTCCAGCTCTACCATCCCAAACTCGAAACTTGACCATAGTACAAGTTCTTCAGCAAATCTGCTGATCTCAACTGCAAGGATGCTAAAACCGGCCAAGATTTCGAGCATAAAATCTCTCGAGCTTACTGCATCTTCAGAATTTTCAAGGACGCCATCAAATCCCAACAATTTAGAGGTCCTAAAACGATCTATGTCAAAAGTAGTGGTGGACAAAGCGCCTGCCCCTAAAGGATTTAGATTCATCCTCGCATAGGCTTCTTCAAGACGGTCTATGCATCTTAAAAAAGCGTCGGCAAATGCAAGGTAATGGTGGGCCAAAGTTGTGGGCTGGGCCTGTTGTAGATGGGTATAACCTGGCATTATCGTCTCGACATTTTCCGTACTTTTTTTAAGCAGGGTTTCAACCAGTTCAATCAAGTTTTCACTTGTAAGATTTATCTCTTCTCTGGCTTTCATTCTAAGGTCACATGCAATCTGGTCGTTTCTGGACCTTGCAGTATGCATCTTTCCAGAAACTTCCCCGATCTTTGTGGCAAGATGGTCCTCTATAACAATGTGTATATCCTCTTTTTTAGGATCAAGATCTAAGTTATCGACGCCTGTTTCCAGTATACTTTTCAATCCTTTTAAGATAACCGAAGCATCGTTTCCCTCAATTATGCCTTTTTCGGATAACATAATTACATGGGCCATATCGTTTAGGATATCATATTCAAAGATTCCCCTGTCAAATTCCAAGGAACTTGTGTATTTTGCAACTCTCTCGTCCAATTCCTTGCCCAGACGGCCGCCTCTTAGCATCATAATCACCTCAATTGATTACAAGTTTGATTACTACTCGTATTTGAACCTTTCAATAAAAAAGGGTTTGTTTAAAGTCATTTTCGTCTGAATGAAAAGACTTATTTTAGAATTTTTTCAAATCAATTTTATAAGGCAGGCCATCTCTTGCCCCTACATTCTTAATACAGTGGGTTGCGACCCAGTTTCCAAGTTGTCCACAGATTTTCAACTCCTCTTCCATTAAAATCCCATATAGAAAACCTGCTGCAAAGGCATCCCCTGCTCCAGTGGTATCAGTGGGTTTGATCTTATATCCTTTGACTAAATGATGATCATCTGAAGTTGTTATAAAACAGCCTTTTTCTCCCAATGTCACGACAACGACCTCGGCCCCGATTTCAAGCAACTGCTCCGCACCCCGTTTATAGTCCCATCCTGTCAGTAATTCTGCCTCATCTTTGTTGAGGAAAAGAATGGACGTGTTTTCTATGATTAAATCAAGCTCTTTTAACCCTTTTTTAGCATATAGCATGCCAGGAGAAAAGCTTATCTTTACATCAGAAAGGGTTTCCATCAATTTCAACTGCGCCCCATATGATCTCTCCCCCACAAAAGATGCAAAGTGAAGGAACTTAGCCTTCTTAGCATATTCAATTGCGGTTTCATCCATATCCAGATGGTCATTGGCGCCGGGATTTGCATAAAGGGCCCTCTCGCCTTTCTCGTCAACGAAACCGATTATAACCCCAGTCATAACCTCTGCTCTTTGTATTCCGGAGGCGTCGACATTCTCTTTTCTAAAATCGTTTAGAATATATTCCCCTTCGGTATCGTTTCCGACTTTACCTATAAAACCTGTTTTTATCCCAAGTCTTGAAAGCCCCACAATGGTGTTGGCACTCGACCCACCCGGGGCTTCAATCATGCTTTTAATTGCAACCTCTTCTTCAGCATGCGCTATCTTATCCACTAAGTAGAGCCGGTCTACATTCAATGCTCCAACGCCTATGACATCTATAGCTTCATCCAAGTTTACCAGCCTCGCCTCGCATATAAGAACGCATATCCTTGTGTATCCTTATTACTTCTTCAATCTTGTCTTTATCTGCATCCTCTAATAAATTAAATTTCGGTGGCTTTGCTTTAAGGTTTTTACTGTCCAATATTTCCCTGACCGTATTTGGCAATATTTCTACTGGTGTATTTTCCAAACCCGATTTTTCTAAAGTTTTAACGGCATCCATGGTCTCTTTTTTTCCGCCTTTAATGAATGCCGCGGTTATAACAAGCAAAGTCCTTTGATCAGGGGTTGCCATGGCAACATTTGCATAGGGTATCGCATATTCATTTCCATTGAATACAACGGCTATCCCCCCATTTTCCTTTACCACTCCAAGCATCTTGAAATCCGTAATACTGTCCCCCACTACAACGACCTCATCCAGACCTTTTCCAGCTTTTTTGGCAAACTTCAAAAGTGCATTGACCTTTCTCTGGCCACCGACAACAGATATCTCGTTGAAGATCTTGCCCATCTCTGTGCCTTTTAGTTTTTTGAAGAAAAAGTCGTCGAGTACCTCCTTGATTTTATTATCATCAGTTGGGGGGTATAATTCTTCTAAAATCTTCTTTTCAATTGCCTCAAGGATCGAAAAATCTGCCTCTCCTACATTTATTATATATTTTTCCATTTCAAGCTTGGTGCATGCAATATTTTCTTTTGAAATGCCTATCTGCTCGCCTATGTTATGTGCATGTTGTTGGTAGCTTGTGGATATAATGAAAACATCCCATCCATCGTTTTGAAGTTCTGATACTGCCTCTTTTACTCCGCTTACGATCTTAGCCCTTTTTGAGACCTTTTTAATATCTTCTTCGCCTATCCCATGGTAGATTAGAAAAGGTACAATGAGCCTCAAGGTGTCCCCTGGTTCGTAATCTTCTCGAGCTTCAAGAGTCAAGATGTCATCGTACCTACTGATTACCTCAAAGATCTTGTGTCCATTTTCTGCTAAAGCTAAAACGTCATAGGCATTATCCTGCGGCGAAAGAGGACCTTCGAGATCAAAACAGATTACAGGCATGCTTTTGCATATGAACTAAAGCTTCTTAACCATTTCGTCTTTTTATTTAAGAGCCACTACTTATATTCAGAAGACTGGACCAGCGCCCCCTTTATCCCCAAAGATTTCCCGGATGAAACGAAGATTTCAGACGGAAGATTAAGTTCCTTTGGATATTTTTTATTTACATCGCCCTTGATGCTCAAAACATGCTTTATGGCAATAAACCCTGCATTATTGACAGGAACAAAGACGTAGTTTTCAAAGACATCAGAAGATTTTCCAGGACAGATCACATTACGTACCTCGCCCTCATCTTCCTTCAGCTTTTCCATTTTAGCACCCCTAAATCCCCGAACCTCAGCTTTAATATAAGTACTTATCTAGGGTTATTTTAGAACGAATGTTTCAAAATGAAAAAAACTTTTGGAGTTTATCCAGAATATTCTAAATTCCTAAAAATAGCGGATATTTGAATTTTTTTAGTTTTAAACAGTGAAAATCTAATTATTTATCAATTTAATGTGATTTTCCACTATGTAAAAATAAAATTGGTATCAATATCCAGGAAAAAATCCTTTTTAATAGAAAATAAGTATTTATTAATAACTTAAAATTTTTAAAAATTTTCTCGTATTTTGAGAAAATAACCGAGTTTAGAGGTTCAAACTGAAAATGGCGTCTTCAAAATTCAGACTCTGGTTATTTAATAATATGATACGATCTTTTGGTAACCCATGGGGAAGGTCATTGCAGAAAAACACATATACCCTCTCTTTTTTAGAGGCGATATTTTGGCTTACCAATCCTACTGAATCATAAGCTATATCAAAGCAGAGAAAAGCGACAAGATATATCCATGAAAAATAGGAGGTTAAGCAAAGAAGTATGACCCCCATTTTCATAGAAAAACGGTGCAAAAAGAAAAACTCCACTACCCTGTTGGTACTGTTATTATCCACATAATCATTCCCCTTCTCATCTACTATGCCCATGAAGGTCAAAAACAGGAGCGGAATCAGGTATGAACCAAAAAGACCACGAAGGGCAAAAAAGACAATCAAAGAGATGGTACTGATTTTAAATACGACGTTGTCGATCTTCCCTGTCAACAGGACTCCAAAAAGTATTGAGAATAGTATTACCGCGGATACCTTGTCAAATATCGAAATACATATCCACAATACAACCAGAATAGGAGCCAAAACCGTTGCAAATCTCTTGTTGAAAATGTCTTCGTCAAAAGCTTCATCTATGAATTTAATGCCACCTCCTATAAAACCAAATGAGATTATGACAGCTAATATGGAGTTAGCAACTCCTATATTTATACTCATAATGCACCACCCCGATACCTCTAAATTAGAGCTGATGCGGCCTAGAAGTATTTAAAATTAACCCCTCAAACAAATTTTCAAACACAGCATCATATAAATTGCAACAGATTTTCAAAAATATTCTTGTCTTTCTCAGAGTAATTTAAGTAAAATATTATATCTACAAGATGAACTAGTTGTATGGATAAAATAAAAGGGACCCTGTTGGATATAGATTATATCACAAAAGACAAAAAAGCGATAATAAGACTCTTTCTCAAAAACAGAGAAAGCCCAATAGCCATCGATGACTCCTTTTCTCCTTATTTCTTGTCTGCTCGCTGTGCCCTGGCCCGGTATATTACCTGTTCAGCCGGACCGGACCGTCATCTAGCCACTGAGACGCCTTAACAATTGCTGGCTGCACATG
>JBHICB010000043.1:0-9583 GCA_046759365.1 Hydrothermarchaeales archaeon (SeqCode) | reverse complement strand
AGTTCTTGATAACAGACTTTCCCTTTGCCAAAGAGGCGATTATGATTGCCCTATGGGTGTAACTTTTGGAGGGAGGTGCTTTGACGAAACCTTCAAGGATTTTACTCCTTTTTATTTTGGCATCCATTTTACCAGCCATCATCATTATATACAATGAAACTACAGTATCTCTTTGTCCATTTTACCAGAGGGATGAGATGCTTTCCAAGATTGAGGATGAATTGGAGTTGCTAGAGAGACATGTCAAGATTCTAAGACTCGTTTTAAAGAATGAACCCATAGGTATAATAAAGCTTTCTGAGTTAAGCGGCATCCCTCAGCACAAGGTCAGATACTCCCTTAGGATGTTGGAGCATAGCGGCATAATAAAACCCTCTCCGCAGGGTGCAGTGACAACAGGAAAAGCCCAAAAATTCATGGATGACCTGCCAAAGGAACTCAAAATCTTAAAAGAGAAGATTAAAAAGACCCAAAAATTAGTTAAAATGTAACCTACTCAATCTGATAGGTGTCCCTATCAACAGAAGCGCTATCCATAACCTTGCGGGAGACATATATGGGGGCATCTGTCCTTACGGCAAGGGCCACGCCGTCGCTTGGTCGTGTATCAAACTCCAGTTCCTCGCCGTTCTTTTTGACTATCAGCCTGGCAAAGAAGATCCCATCGTCAAGGTCGTCAATAATAATCTTCCCAACTCTGGTATTCAATCTCTCCAGTACAGAAATGAGCAGGTCGTGTGTTAAAGGGCGAGGATAGGGCATTTTTTCTAAAGCGGTATGTATTGAGAATGCCTCTGCTGCTCCAACATAGATGGGCAAAAGTCTCTTGTCCTTGTTTTCCAAGAAGACTACAGGATTGGAACCCTCTGAAGAGTTTGCAACAAAAACTCCATCCACCTTTACAAGCTCCCGCCCGTCTTTACGGCTTTCTTGATTAGCCGCCTCTTTTTTATCTGATTTCTTCAACTCGCCACCTACTTTTTTCTTGTCCAATGTTATATATAAAACTTTAATCCAAGTAATTAAAAAAGATTTTTAGGTGCATTTTATGACCATTGCAGAAAAGATCCTAGCAAAAAAAGCCGGAAAAAAAAATGTAGTTCCTGGAGAGATAATAGAAGCAGAAATAGATTTTGTGATGGTAAACGATGTCACAGGCCTGCCGGCATTTGAGGTCTTTGATCAATTCAACACAACCCCGATAAAAGATAAGGTCATCTTGATCCCAGACCACTATGTTCCCAACAAAGACGTCGCAAGTGCCGAGCAGGCAAAGGCAATGAGGGACTTTGTAAGAAAATACGACCTGCCGAATTATTTTGAGGTAGGCCAGGGGGGGATCTGCCATCAGCTTATGATAGAAAAAGGATTTGTGGCTCCTGGAAGGCTTATCGTCGGTGCGGATTCACATACCTGTACTTACGGTGCCTTGGGGGCCTTTGCAACAGGAATAGGCTCCACAGAGGCCGCATCTGTCATGGCCTTGGGTAGCTTGTGGTTTAAGGTGCCCGAGTCACAGAAGATCATAGTTGAAGGAAAGCTTGGCAAATACGTTATGGGAAAAGACATAATACTGCACATAATCGGAGACATCGGGGTAGAAGGAGCCCTTTATAAATCCATGGAATTTTATGGAAACACAATAGAATCGCTTGATTTGGCAGACCGCATTACGATCTCAAACATGGTAATAGAGGCAGGAGGCAAGACAGGGATTATACCACCAGATAAGAAAGTCTTCGATTATCTTAAAGGCAGGGTTAGAGGCGCCTATGCCCCGGTCTATGCTGATGAAGATGCAGGATATAGCAACGTCTTTTGTTATCAAGCAGAGGACATCGTTCCTACAGTGGCAAAACCCTCACTCCCAGAAAATACCGCACCCGCTTCAGAGATAAGTTTAGAGATCGACCAGGCATACCTGGGATCATGCACAAATGGGAGGATAGAGGACCTCAGGATAGCTGCTGGGATAATAAAGGGTAGAAAGGTGAAGGAAGGCGTCAGGATGATCGTCGTTCCAGCAAGTAAAGAGGTCTTTGAGAAGGCCATGGAAGAGGGCTTGATCAAGACTTTTATGGATGCAAATGCCTATGTGTCAGGACCAACGTGTGGGGCGTGTTTGGGGGGGTATATGGGCGTCTTGGCTAAGGACGAGAGGTGTATAAGCTCTACCAATAGGAATTTTATAGGCAGGATGGGCCACAAAGAGTCAGAAGTTTACCTTGCAAACCCCGCGGTGGTTGCTGCAAGCGCAATAGCAGGGCGAATCACGGATCCCAATGAGTTGAAATAAATGGAAGAAAAAATTACAGGAAAAGTTTGGAGATTTAGGAAAAACATAGACACCGATCAGATCATCCCTGCAGAATACCTGATTACAGCTGACGCGAAGGTACTGGCAAAGCATTCCTTTGAGAAGGTAAGACCAGAATTTTCAAAAGAAGTTCAAAAAGGAGATATTATCGTTGCTGACGAAAACTTTGGATGCGGATCAAGCAGGGAACATGCACCAAGAGCACTTATGGGCGCAGGTATCTCATGCGTTATAGCGAAAAGCTTTGCCAGGATATTCTATCGAAACTCCATCAATATAGGCTTACCATTAATAGAAAGCGACATTCAGGCAAAAGAAGGAGACATACTTGAGATTGATTTTAATGCAGGAACTGTAAAGAACATAAATACAAATAAAACTTATAGCTTTAAAGTGTTACCTGAATTTTTGCTGAATATACTTCACTCAGATGGGCTTGTGGAGTACACTAAAAGAAGGCTAAGCGAGAAATTGAGATCTGTCTGATGACTTAAAATCATCTCAATTGTGCGGGTTGCCACCTCCACTCTTCCCATATGCCCCGCAATGTAATTAATGCCATCCAAATCAAGTACAAACCCAAGGCAGACTGTAAAAATAGCCACATATAATATGCTGACCCGATGACAAGGGGGGACAGGGTGATATTAAGGGCCAGATAATCAAAATACAAACCCAAGATACATATAACCAGTGTTAATAAGTATTCCCGCATATTGCCCATGGACTCACCAAATTTAAGTTACTAGAATAGATTGAATACAAATATTTATAAACATTATGTAAAAGATTGAACAATACATATCCAGACGGAGTTAACACAATGTACGATATTAGGATTATCTGGAGGAAAGATACTTGAAGACCAGAATATTAGGTACTTGCATTCTATTCTTGGTTCTGGTTTTATTCTTCCAGCCCATCTACGCTGCTGTCCCGGAAAAAGTCGGGGAGACATTCTCAATAGCTGAAGAAAGCGATGATGTAACATTGATTGCTGGAGATATGAATAGCAACACCAGGATTGACGATATATTAGTTAGATTTGGAAGCAATATATATGCATTTGAGTTCGGCGGTAAAGAACAACATTGGAAATGGAAGACAACCCTAGGCAATAAACGTATTGATGTAATCGATTATAAGGGTGAGGGGAAGATTGATGACGTACTCATAGCTTCGGGTAATTCGGTTTACATTAGAAACTCGGATGAAGATGTCCTCTGGCAGGAGTCATTTTCTGAAGCGATAAATTCTGTTGCTTCTGCAGACACAGACAACGATGGCATAAGAGATGAAGTCTTGGTCGGAGTTGGAAAAAATGTCTATGTCCGAGATCCACAAAATAGTAGCCAAGACAAAACCTTTACCAATTTGCCGGGTGTTGTCAAGGCAGTTAATGCAATAGACCTAAACAATGATGGCATAAGAGACGATATAATAATAGCTACTGAGAGTCTAAGCGGAGACTCAACTTTAACTACAATTTATGTCATAAGCTCGACTGGAGTTCCTGATTACTGGTTAAGAGATGCGGAAGGTGAAATCGTTTCATTAACTCCTGCAGACTTTGATTCCGACGGATATTTAGACGAAATTTTGGCCCTCTTAGTTGATAAAAATAAAGCAAGCAATCCTGTAACAGCATATCTTTTAAGGCCCAATCTCCCTCACAAATCATGGGAGTACACCAGTATTATATCTGCAACGCTTGCTGATTTTGATAGGGATGGAAAGCTTGACGACGTTGTAATTGTAAGCAATAATGAGATTAAAGCATATGATTCCAATAATGATTTGATACCCCAAGGCATTTTTCCAATAATCGATTTTGAAACAAATATAAAACCTACCAGTCTACTCGCTATTGCCACTATTGCTTTGGACACTGACAAGCCGGGCTTCAGGGCATTTAACGATATTGCGGTTTTGGGGAAAAAAGGGGATGCCAAATATATCTACTACTTTAGGAACATTGCGAATGAGACGGCGCCAGTTCCAACAACACCCCCCCCGACAACTACAACTGCGCCCACGACTACACCTTCTCCGAATCAACCACCAATAGCAAATGCAGGGCCTGATCAAACCGTCAAAGACGGGATTTCAGTTACTCTTGATGCGAGCGAATCCGAGGATCCTGAAGAAGGGGCACTGACATATAGATGGAGTGAGGAAGGCCTACTTTTAAGCTTGGAAAAGACATTTACGAAAGAATTCACTCCAGGAATTCACGGCATTGAATTGACTGTCGAGGATGAGGAAGGGGCCACAGACAGCGATTTGGTAAAAATCACGGTTACAGCAAACGTACCCCCCACTGCAGACGCTGGTCCAGACCAAACCATCAAGGAGAACGTTTCAATAATGTTGTCCGCCGAAAACACAAAGGACCCAGATGGAACTATCACTTCATATAAGTGGACTGAAAACGGGATGGTTTTAAGCACAAACATATCTTTTAGCAAGACCTTCGATCTCGGCGTTCATGAAATAACGCTGGAGGTTACAGATGACAACGGCGAACCTGACACAGATACCATAACCATCACAGTGAGTAGGCTAGTCTCAGACAAAGATAATGACGGTTTAAACGATACCGAAGAGAAGAGGTTGGGCACTGACCCAGAGAAGGCCGATACTGACGGGGACAGTTTGACGGATTTCGATGAGGTATATAATATTAAAACAGATCCACTCAAGGCAGATACAGATGAA
Source organism: Hydrothermarchaeales archaeon (SeqCode) (assembly GCA_046759365.1). Taxonomy (GTDB): domain Archaea; phylum Hydrothermarchaeota; class Hydrothermarchaeia; order Hydrothermarchaeales; family SZUA-236; genus JAZFTJ01. The sequence continues at coordinate 4,548 of JBHICB010000043.1, read as the reverse complement.
GATGGTCTAATCGATGGTCTTGAGCGAGGTGTATCTGTAGCTGGTGATACCGACATAAGCTCGACAACAGATCCTCTAGAAGCTGACACAGACGGCGACGGTTTGACGGATGGCGAGGAGGACACAAATAAGAATGGCGCAGTAGATGAAGGGGAAACCGATCCAAACAATTCTGACACAGACGGCGACGGAGTCATAGACTCAGAAGATCCCGACCCCTTGATAAGTGGGGGGGAGAAGTTGACTTTAATTCCAAGGCTAATACGGAAACATAAACTCACTATCCGAATTATCATTTTAACTTTACTAGTGGCATTGTGCAGTCTCTTTGTATTCTGGAGGAGACGCCATCTAGAAGATTTCAGATTTATGTAGATACTATTTTTCTACATTTTTATACCACAACCAATAATTAGATATGGTGGGGGTAAAAAGAAATGAGGAGTTTTATTGCAATAGAGATGCAGGATAAGAGGATAGGAGAGATACAGGACCAACTGAGGAGGGCCAATGCTGACATTAAGTTCGTTGAGCCTGAGAATCTTCATTTTACTTTGAAGTTTTTGGGCGAAATAAGGGAGGATTTGGTAGACAAAATCCATAAAATAATGGAGGAGTCTTTTAAAGGAATCGAGGGATTTGAGGTTAATTTGAAAAGGGTCGGCGTCTTTCCTCATCTTCGCCATATCAGAGTAGTATGGGTGGGTATGGAAGATAATAAGGAGTTACTGATCAAAATGCAGAAAAAACTAGATGAAAATATCTTGAAATTGGGCTTTAAAAGGGAGAAAAGATTTGAACCTCACTTGACAATTGGCAGGGTTAAAAGCGCAAGGAATAAAGATAAACTCGCAGAGATAATATCCTCTATGAATGACATAGAAGTTGGCAAGATCACAGTGGATAAAGTACTTCTAAAAAAAAGTATATTGACACCAAAAGGACCGATATATACCACACTAAGGGAAGTTAAGTTATGAACGATTTGGAGAAAAGAGTATTGGAGAAGATAAGGCCCACAGAGGATGAAGAGGCAGAGATGCTGGCTATTTGTGAAGAACTTTTAGGGAAAGTTGAAAAGGAGTCCCGGAAAGTAGATGACAGAATCTTCCCTATCCTGGTGGGTTCAGTATCCAGGGGTACATGGTTAAATTACGAAAAAGACATCGATATTTTTTTAAAATTTCCCATAGAATATGAGGAGAGGGATTTAGAAGAAATAACAACAAAATTAACAGAAGAAATCCTGGATAACCCTAAAAAAAGACATGCACAGCATCCTTATGTTACTGGGGGATACAAGGGTTATGAAGTCGAATATGTCCCTTGTTTTGATATTGAAAACACCTCGCAACTAAAATCAGCTGTTGATCGGACCCCATTTCATGACAAGTTTATCAAGGCAAATATGAAAGGAAACGAGGACGAAGTCAGGCTATTAAAGCAGTTTTTGAGAGGGATTGGGGGGTATGGTGCTGAGGCAGAAGTGGAGGGTTTCTCAGGGTATTTATGTGAACTTTTGATCATCTGCTATGGTTCCTTTGAAAATGTAATAAATTCCGGCTCTAAATGGAGCGCACAACAGGTTATCGATACGTCCAATGAATACGGTGCGGAGGAAGCAGTAGAAAAATTTTCCACCCCCTTAGTTTTTATTGATCCCGTGGATAGAAATAGAAATGTTGCCAGTGCCTTATCTGAACAGAGGTTCTATGAATTTGTGGTGGCTGCAAGAGAATATATAAACAAACCACGCGAGAGATTCTTTTTTCCGAATAAAAGAAAAATTAATAAAAGCACTTTACTGGATAAATTTAAAAAGAGAGGCACAACTTTTGTCGCGATTGTATTTTCAAAGCCCGATATTGTTGAAGACATATTATATCCACAGATCAGAAAAGCCTGTCAGACTCTGAAAAACATCTTAAAAGATAATGATTTTAAATTGATTGGAGCAGATTTCAAAGTCTCAAAGGACATCTGCATCCTGATTGAGTTGGAAGCCCTTGAATTGCCCAGCATGAGGCTTCATTATGGACCAACGGTGAATTCGGATCACGAGGAGAGGTTTTTAGAAAAATATGTAAACTTCAAAGGAAAATTGACTGAGCCGTTTATTACAGATGACAGATGGTGTGTGATACTTAAAAGAAACTATATGGATGCAAAGACATTGCTTAAAGACTTTCTTTCGCAGAAAAATATCGAAAAAAAAGGGATCCCAAAATACATCTCCAAAGAGGTCAAACACGGTTTTAGAATAAAAATAAACGAAGAAGTATTTTCAGATGAATTTTTAGAATTTTTGGCTGATTATCTTGATCCACGATTCCCGTGGGAGTTTTGAGGACAAATGATAACACATAAATAGGAAAAGAGGGGTAAAACCTGTCATGGTCAAGGTAAGCATAGTAAAATCTTTCAAACCCGACGTAAAGAGGACCTTGGATCTGATAGGATATACTCCAAAGAAATGCGAGCTCTTGGCCATAAAGCCAAACCTGTGTTGCCCTTTGCCTTATTTCACGGGTGCAACAACTGATACACGAATTTTAGATCAGACTATAGAGATATTCAAAGAGCATGCCGAAGAGATAGTAGTTGTAGAAGGCGACGGGTACATGGCAAAGGCAGAGGAGAGTTTTGAGAAGTCTGGGATGAATGCTGTCTGCGAGGCTCATGATGTTGCTTTTGTAAATTTAAGCAAAGATATACTCATACCCATAAAGGGGAATTTCAAGTCACTAAACGACTTTAAGGTTCCGAGGACTATACTAAAAGCAGACCTCCTTTTGAATTTGCCTGTGATGAAGACTCATTCCCTGACGACTGTTACCTTGTCAATGAAAAACCTATTTGGTATCATACCAGGAAGAAAGTCGTTGTATCATCCAAAGCTAACTGATACTATTGCAGATGTGATGAAGATCAGGAGACCAGATCTTACCATAATGGATGGTATAGTGGGCATGGAAGGCAATGGGCCGGTTGATGGAAGGTCCAAAAGGATGAATCTTGTATTGGCAAGTGAAGATGCTCTTGCAATGGACCTTGTATGCTGCAAGATAATGCGAGTTAATCCTGTTCAAGTTGAACATTTACAGAGGGCCTGTTATTATGGTCTGGGCGAGTGTAATTGGAGCAACATCGAAGTTGTAGGTGAGAGGATCGAGAACGTCTGGAAAAGATTTTTGCTCTCATGAATCAGCTGAGGCCCCAGTAGTTCTTGTGGATCTTTTTTATGGTTTCTATCCTGTTTGTTACATATTCGGCTATCTTTTTATTTTCCTCTAAAGGATTGTCAAAGAAATCTTTTTCTAGATTAAAAATAGGGGCCATAGTGGCATAAATAGAGTTGGAGAGGGCATCCAAATTGTAACCCCCTTCCAGGGTGAAGATGGTTTTTATATCAAGCCGTTTGATCCTCTTTGATATGTTGTGATATACATGGGAGGAAAGACACATATCTCCCAGGGGATCGTCATAATGTCCGTCGTATCCAGTCGATACCAATATCAGTTCTGGGTCGAATTCTTTAAGCACAGGTAAAACAATTTCGTCTATTGCTTTAAGATAAAGGTCGTTTGTTGTCTTTGGGGGTAGAGGAATATTTAGAGTGTAACCTTCCCCTTCTTCTGACCCTATCTCATTCATACGTCCAGTTCCAGGGTATAGTGGTTGCTGATGTAATGAGGCGAAAAGGACTCCAGGATCATTATAGAAGATGTCTTGGGTGCCATTGCCGTGATGGACATCAAAATCTAGGATGAATACCCTCTTCTTATCGAGTTTTTCCATTGCATATTTGGCACCTATTGCAATGTTATTAAAAATACAGAATCCCATCGCTTCATTTTGGGTAGCATGATGTCCAGGAGGTCTGATCAACGTGAAGGCATACTTGTACTCGTCCTGCTCTAAGGCCGTGATCATCCCGCCTGCTGAAAGCATGGCAATATCGAAACTTCTCTCGGTTATATAAGTATCTGGTCCCATCATCCCGCCCCCTTTGAGAGACATCTCGTTAATAAGTTTCAGATGTTGATCGGTATGTACCCTCAAGACATCATCTTTGCTCGCAGGATCAGGCTCAATGAGTGCCACACTATCAAAGACGTTCTTCTTTGTAAGCAGTGACATTGTCCTCCTCAACCTATTGTTATTCTCTGGGTGATATTCCATATTGTGTTCTAGGTATCGTTCAGAATATACAATCATTCAAGTGCCTCATGGAAAAGATGTCTACTGTATCTATATAATTTTAATCGCATCAATGGGAGAAGGGATTAGGCTTCATCGCTAAGTCTTAAAATATGAACATCGCTATTCCTTATGAACTCTACTTCTTGTCCTGCTTTCAACCCTACTTTTATCCGAGGTATATCAATTGTTTTGTAGGTTTCCATATCAATGATCTGTATCCTATCCGGCGTTACGTCCGAGACGACTCCTCGTCTTATATTGTCCTCTCCTGCAATCAATCTTGCATTCTTTATCTTTGCCAATGGGAAAGATACACCACTCCTGGTTTTAATGTCAAATCCCGTC
>JBHICB010000042.1:0-9683 GCA_046759365.1 Hydrothermarchaeales archaeon (SeqCode) | reverse complement strand
AAGTCCTTCCTGGAGTTGAGATCACACACATACCTCCGAAAATGATCTCACCATTGGCCAAAAAGGCTAAAAATATGGGCGCAAAGGTGGTTATAGTTCATGGAGAAACCTTGGCTGAACCGGTGAGGAAGGGTACGAATCTTGCTGCAGTAAAGGTGGAGGAAGTGGATATGTTGTCACATCCTGGACTGATCACAAAAGAGGAGGCAGAGTTTGCAAGGAAAAATAACATATTTTTGGAACTCAGTGCAAGAAAGGGGCACTGTTTGACAAACGGGCATGTGGCAAAAATTGCAAAAGAAATGGGAAATACCCTGCTTCTTAATACAGATGCCCACGCTCCTGAAGATTTAATCGATCAAAAGAAAGCCATAGACATTGCTATGGGCTGCGGACTTTCAAAAAGGGATTCAAAAAATGTTGTAGCCGTTAACCCCAAATCCTTTTTAGGGATAATATAAAAACTTTTCGCAATCTTTATATATGAGGAGGAGAACTCTTGAGGCCACTAGGGAAGATCACTAGTTTTACAAAAAGTGGTGCGATATTATTACGAAGCATTGAGATTCCTTCCCTATATTCCACTGTGGTAACAAAGGATTTGAAAAAAGTTGGCACGGTAAAAGATGTGTTTGGACCTTCCTCTAAACCCTATGTCTTGATCAAACCAATGAGAAAATTTGGCCGAAAGGATCTCTTGTCCCTCAAGAATGAGGCCCTCTATGAGGTTCGTGGAGGGAAGTCGAAAAGGAGGAGAAAGGATGGAGGAGAAAAAGGTAGATTACATTGATGATTGTCCAGAATGTGGGAGCAAAAGTCTGGGGAGGGATTATGAGAGGGCTGAGATAATCTGCAATAACTGTGGCTTAGTTATTGATGAGAAGATTGTGGACACAGGGCCAGAATGGAGGGCTTTTGACAACGAACAGAGGCTAAAAAGGAGCAGGACAGGGGCTCCAATGACCTATACTATACACGATAAAGGACTCTCCACGGTTATAGATTGGCGCAATAAAGACAGCTATGGTAAGGATATAGCTCAAAGAAAGAGGGCGCAACTCTACAGGCTCAGGAAGTGGCAGCAGAGAATAAGGGTTTCCAATGCAACAGAGCGAAACCTGGCCTTTGCATTGACCGAATTGGATCGTGTAGCTTCGAGACTTGCTCTACCTAGAAATGTCCGAGAGACGGCTTCTGTTATATATAGAAGGGCGGTTGAAAAGGGTTTGATAAGGGGCAGGAGTATAGAAGGCGTAACTTCGGCTGCTTTATATGCGGCATGCAGACAGTGTAAAGTACCCCGGACTTTGGATGAAATTGCAGATGCGTCACGACTCAACAGGAAGGAGATTGGGAGGACATACAGGTTTATTGCCCGCGAATTGGGCATTAGTTTGAAGCCAACAACCCCAGTTGACTACATTCCGAGATTTGCCTCAGAATTAGGTTTAAGTGGTGAAACCCAGTCCAAGGCAATTGAGATATTGAAGAAGGCCATGAGTGAAGAGTTGACTTCTGGGAGGGGACCAACAGGTGTTTCAGCTGCAGCCATATACATTGCAAGTGTTCTGCTCGGAGAAAGGAAAACCCAGAGAGAGGTAGCTGACGTAGCAGGGGTTACGGAGGTTACGATAAGGAATAGGTATAAAGAACTTGCAGAGAAACTTGACATCGAGATTGTGATCTAGAAAATCTACCCCATTTGCCAAAATATTCTGGAAATCTTATAAGAGGTTACCTTGAAGAAAAGTTTAGTCCATAGTTGGAGGAAATACAGTGAAGTTTTCTTTTCCTGAAGTGAAGGAGATCCTGATTTCTGCATTTGTTCTTGGATTTTGTTTTGCGTGGATACTAAGGGATGATCCTTCTTTGGCTATTTACTCCTTTTATACGGTTTTTATTATTATGCTGATCTCTATCGGGATCTCGTTTATCGCACACGAACTCGCCCATAAATATGTTGCGCAAAGATATGGTTGTTGGGCAGAGTTTAGAATGTGGGAAACCGGCTTAACTTTGGCTTTTTTAATGGCTGTAACTCTAAAATTTGTCTTTGCAGCCCCAGGAGCAGTTTATATCAGCGGGGGGTACTTCGGGATATCGAAGAAAGAGAATGGCCTTATATCAGTTGCAGGTCCTGTTACCAATTTGATTTTGGCATTGCTATTTAGGCCCCTTATATCTCTGCCCGGAGTTCTGGGTACCTTAGGATATTTTGGCTTTTTTGTAAATGTGTGGCTTGCAGTTTTTAATCTGATACCCTTTCCACCACTTGATGGCTCAAAAGTACTTGCTTGGAAACCCATGGTTTGGGCAGGGGTGGCATTTATTGCGTTTAGATTTATGGGAATGGTACCATATTAGCTGATATATAATGCATTTTAATACTAAAGCTCTCTTAGTGTTTTTTCAATCTGACTTCTTATTTTTAATGGATCTTTACTTTCCAAACCAAAATATTCAGAAAATTTTGGCGTAGTTGTCAAAACCTTCGTCCTCCCCTTAGGTTCTGCGAATATGAACTCCTTGTTGGTTAATTCTCTCACATGATCGTATGCCAAATAGCCTCTAGCTTTAACGACATCAGCTTGAGTTATGGTCTGTTTCAATGCGATAAACGATAGTGTCTTCAAAACATCCTCTGATACCTCTGGTTCCACCAAATTGGAAACTTTGCCTACAAATTCCTTCTTCACCTGCATTGCGTATTTATCATCAGCTATTCTGCTAATCTCCAGGGCGCCATTATTCTGATCGTATTCGGTCATGAGCGATTCTACCGATTTTTGAATCTGAGATTTTGAACTGCATCCCGTTGTATCGCATAGTTCTTCTAAAGAGAGGGGATTTGTCGATACGAAAAGTGAAGCCTCGATAAGCTGTTTTAATTTCAATTTATCACAACCCTCCCACCAAGCACTAACCACGGTCTATTTAAAGATTGATGGTTTTGAAGTGTTTGAATCATGCCTATCATTCCTTTAACCCACCCGTATCAGTTTGAGGCGGTTGAACTCAATGCGATAAATATTTCTCCAAATAGCTTCTCCTGCCAGATCTTTATTTTATGCTGGGAATCTAGGTAAAGTAAGGTCAGGATAACTTCCACGAATCTGGTCCTGTTATCTTTCTCCCCATTGAGGATATCTGATAGATGTAGGATGTCTCCGTGCACTGCCAAATTTTTTATCCTCGCATATGTTGCGTCAATCCGCTCTTTGAAATCTTCTTCATCAACTTGTAAGATCAATTTCCTTTTGACTCTCTCCCTTTTTGGAAAATTCTTTCTAAGTGTCTCTTCATTTAGGGCTTTCTGTAATGCGTTTACAAGGTCAAAAAGTGAGGTTGTTTGTTGGGTCCTCCTCTGCATTGGAATTCCCATAGTCTGCAGTGTATCAAAATCTATGTATTCGGTATCCCAATCGAAATCCTCTATCTCTTCCACATATTCTTCTGGCGGAGGGATAAGATCTTCGGATTTCATCCTCAAAAGTATCGAAGAAGTGAGAAGGGTCTTGCCAGATAATCGAAGATTTATCTTCTGCATCTTGTTGATCTCCTCAAGAAATTTGTGGGCGACCTCTTCGATATCTATGTCCCATGGATCAAGTTCTTCATTTACTACCAGGTCTATTAGCATATCAATAGGATGTATATCTATCAAAGACTCCTCAGGCTTCAACTTCTTCCAACTCCACTCCTATTATCTTTGAGACTCCATCATCGTTTGAAATACCGAAGAGATGATCTGCTAATGTCATCAGGTTGTCTCTTAGGGACACGACTATAAACTGCGCTTCCTTTGAGGATTCTTTGATAAGTTCTGCGATCTTGGCGACGTTTTCTTCGTCTAAAAACATGTCTATCTCATCTAGTACATAGAAGGGTGCGGGGTGATACCTCTGAATAGCAAAAATGAATGACAGTGCTGTTAAAGTCTTTTCTCCACCAGAAAGGGATTCCAATATCTGTGGATTTTTTCCGGGGGGTTTGGCTATGATCATAAGCCCTCCATCAAGAGGAGATTCAAGGTCTAAGGAAAGCTCACCTGTCCCGCCCCCGGATAGCTGAGAGAATATTCTCCCGAAGTTCATATGGACATTTTCATAAACTTCCATGAATATCGCATATTTTCTCTCTTCGATCTCTTTCATTAGATCTTTTATTGCCTGCTTTTCGGCAACAAGCTTCTCAATCTTTTCAAAAAGCGCACCAAACTTTTCGTTTACACTTTCGTAATCTTCTACGGCCCTCATGTTGATAGGCTCAAGCCTTTCCATCCTTGCCTTCAACTTCTCTATTTTGCTATCAAGGGCGTCCAGGTCGATGGCTTCTTCTACATCTATCTCTATATCAGCATATTCCTCAAAAGCGACCTTTACATCATTGTGACGCGTTTCCAGTCTTGCTTTCTCTATCTTGATCTCCTCGATCTTTTCAGATGTATCAGATAGACTGTTCCTTATGTTTTCGATCTTGAAGATTATCTTTTCGATTGCAATCTGAAGTTTTTCTTTTTTATTTTTCAGCTCACCGATCTTTCCATGGAGTTGACTTTCCCTGCCTCTGGCCACAGAAAGCTTTTCTTCAAGAACTTTTTTCTGATCTTCAAGGTCTTGGGCTTCCGCTTTCAGTTTTTCATTGGCAAGTCCGATATTTTTGATCTCTTCCTCATATTCCTTGATCCTTAAGAAAAGCACTTCATCGATCTTTGAGGAATTTAAATTGATTTGATTGTTCTTTGACTCTTTCTCTTTTTCGAGCTGGAAGACCTTGGATTCTAGCTTTTTTATCTTGTTGTAGATCTTTTCTGCCTTTGACCCCTCTAGGCTCTTCTCGATTGCTCCAAGTTTTTCCTTTAATAAAGACAAGGCGTCGGAGACCTCTAAAAGAGCGTCATTGTTATTTACGATATCTCCATTGATCTTCTCAAGTTTTATTTTCAATTCAGATAAAGCGGTCCCCTTTTCATCTATCTCTTGTACGACCTCTTCCAGGTTTGCCCTAGCACTTTTTTGTCTCTCTTTTAGTATCTCAAGTTCCTTTTTCAATTCTACTTCGGTCAAGGCTAGGCCATCTAGCTTTTCATCAAAGACTCGGACATGCTCAAGCAGAGCCTTCTTCTTTTTTTCAAGCTTTTTTATCTCATTTTCAAGCTTCTTTAGATCTTTTTCTGAAGCGGATTGTTCTTCAAAGCCTAAGATGCTTTTGGTAAAGTGCCCGCCGCTCATCTTACCTGAGACTTCTACCAGGTCACCATCTAGGGTCACCATTCGAACTTCGCCTATTCCGATCTTTCTTGCAAATTCTATATTGTCCACTACCACAGTATCCCCGAATACATGGGAGAAGGCCTTCTCAAATCTTTTATCGAACTCCACGAGTTCTATGGCAAAACCGTGAGATTTCTTGGCAGCAGCGATGGCGTTTATGGTAGGTTGCCTCTGTCGTAGCTTATTAAGCGGTAAAAAGGAGGCCCTACCAACTTTATTCATCTTTAGATGTTGTATGCATTTCTCAGCAACTTTGTCATCTTCGACTACGATATACTGTAGCCCCTTGCCAGCAGCGATTTCTAAGGCGGTGGAAAAACTATTGTCCACTTTCCCAAGTTCTGAGATTGTGCCATAGATTCCACTGATCCTGTTCTCGTCACGTAGTTTGAGGACGCTATTTATGGCTTTGTTAAACGATATTCTCTGATTCTTGATGTCGTGTAAAGCTTTATATTTTGCATCTAATTTGGCGTAACTAGATATCTTCTCTTCTAATATCTTTTCTAATTCTGAAATAGAGTCTTTATTGGAAATATTACTTTTATATATCTCTTTTCTATTTTTGGTGTTATCATCAATTTTATTATTTATTGAATCAATTGATAGGGTTATTTCATCAATTATGTCCTGAAAATCCTTTACTTTGAGATTTTTATTTTTAATATTATCCTCAATTTCATTTAAAATTGATTTTTTCTGTTCTTTTTGTTCCCTTAAGATCGTGCTTTCTCTTTCTAATTCGAGTAGCTCTTTTTGTTTATCCCCTACTTCTTCTTTAAGTTTAAAAAGCTCTCCTTTCTGCTCAATGGCGGTCTTGTCCTCTTCGGTTATTTTGGAGTAGGACTCCTCTACTTCGGACTTTAATAATGCAATGTTCCTGTCTATCTTTTTGCACTCCTCCATCAGGCCGTCGTTGATTTTTTGATATTCTGCTATCTCTTTTTTCACCTCCCTTATAGCATCTTTAAGATTCGCAGACCTCTCTCGGGATCTTATAAGTTCTTCTTTGCCCGCCTTTGCCTTTTCGTCACAGTATGTTATCTCATTTCTTAGTTTCTCGCTTTCTTTATAGACTTCAAATTGATCCGCCCCCTCCTCTTTTATTATGGCATTGTTTAGTTCGTCTAATTTTCTTTTCTTAGCTTCAGACTTTTCTTGCAAAATCTTAATATACCGGTTGAATCTCTTCCTGTTTTTCTCCTCTAAATATAGTTCCTTTTCCAATCCATCAAGGTTATCTTTTATATCTGCATAACGGGTCTTCAAAAGGATGGCCTCAGACTCTCTAACTTCTTTATTCAAATTCCCATATTTTATGGCATCGTTCTTCTCTTTTTCAAGTTTTTTCATCTGAACTTTGACCTCAGAGAGTACGGCGTCCACTGTAGCCAAGTTATCAGTTACTTTCTCAAGTTCTCTTAGGGCCTTCCTCTTCTTCTCGTCGTATTCAGCAATCCCCGCAATCTCATCAATTATGCCCCTTCTCTCAACAGGAGTCATCTCTATTAGCCCGGTCACATCTCCTTGGAGGACGATATTATGACCGTCTGGATGCACCATGGCCGAGGACAAAACATCCAAGATCTCTGTCCTGCTGGTCCTGTTGCCATTAAGCCTGTACTCGCTTTTACCTGTTGAATCGATGTTCCTAGTTATCCTGACTTCTTTAGAATCGATGTCTATCTCCCTGCCGGCGTTGTCAAGGTATAATGATACCTCTGCAGATTCAGCCTTGTTTCCGTTCTTCCCGCCGTTAAATATTACATCAGAAAATCGCTCAGCCCGAAGGCTTTTTGCAGAGCTTCTGCCCAGGACAAAACAGATTGCGTCTATGATGTTGCTCTTACCGCTTCCATTTGGACCCACGATGGCGGTAAATCCTTCCGGAAATGGCACCGTGGCTCTTCTAAACGATTTGAAGTTCCTCATGCTTACTTTCTTTATTTGTGCCATTTACTTAACACCTTGACAACATCGTGGTATAATCGTTTGGATCAATAGGAGAGTAAAATCTTATATTCATCTGGCAGTTTTCCTTCCTTTTCAAGCTCTTTTAATAAGGTTTTCAAAACGAATTCTGACCCTCCCTCTTTATCGATGATCTTCTTTAGGTCAGATGTCAGGGGGAGATTCATCTGTTTCTTTTTCCCCAACACACTCCACATTCTCATAAATCTAATGTGCGGAATTTTGATACTCTGTTCTCCATTTCTCGTATTAGTACTCATACGCGTATTACCACCAATATAGATACTAGTATTAGTGGAAATGATAGTAGGTGCAATATAAACCTACCGATGGGAAGGACGTGTCAAATTATGGGAGGTTAAAATGTGTTGTAAACAACTTTATAATTTTGATAGTTCCATAAATCCTTGGATGACTTCTTAAAGAAATACACTCTAACTCCCTCCCAGTTCAGACATACTTTGTTAAAAAGAAAATTAAACTATTCCCCTCTCTCTTTTCTAGCAACCTCTATTACATTTCTCACCTGCTTTACTGCTTTGCCGATGTACCTCTGGGGTCTCAGGACCTCGTCTATCTCCTCTTTTGTCAAATACTTTAAAACCTCACTATCCTCTCCAAGAACCTCACCCAATTGCCTACCCTCTTCTTGTGTTTTTATTGTCAATCTTCTCAAATGCTCATGTCCCTCCTGTCTACCCATCCCTTTATTCGCCAATGTTATCATTATAGCTTCAGCCATATTTAGGCCCTTTGTCATCGCCAAATTTCTTTTAATATTATCTGGATAAAGCCCCAGATTTGAAAAGATCCTCTTTGAAGACTTGAGGATTTCGTCCAGAAGGATAAAACTCTCAGGGATTATAACCCGTTCACAAGACGAGTTAGTAAGATCGCGTTCATGCTCGAGACTAACGTTTTCCAACGCAACAAAGACATTGGATTTTATCACCCTTGCAAGGCCGCAAACCTTTTCCGCGGTTATGGGATTGCGCTTGTGGGGCATTGTGCTGGAGCCCACCTGCTTATCTTTTTGGAATTTCTCGGATACCTCCATGATTTCTGTCCTGGAAAGATTTCTCACTTCCTTGGACATTTTATCTAAAGTGGATGCTATAAGAGCGAGTAATGAGATAAGTTCTGCATACCTTTCCCTCTGGATGATCTGGCTTGAAACCAACGCTGGACTTAGACCCAAGTCATCCATAACTATCTCCTGGATTTCTATCCCTTTTTCACCAAAAGACGCCATTGTTCCAACAGCGCCGGACATCTTTCCTACCAAGATCCTGGTTTTTATTTCGTCTATCCGGTGTATATGCTCCCTTATCTCCCTGGCCCAGATAGCAAACTTTAGACCGTAGGTTGTGGGCACTGCATGCTGTCCATGTGTCCTCCCCACGGCCACGGTTTCTATATGTTCTTCTGCCAGATTCAATGTTATGTCTTCCAGATCGAAAAGATCCTTTCTGATTATTTCAAGCCCATCTCTGAATTGGAGGGCGTTAGCAGTGTCAACAATGTCATAAGAGGTTGCGCCCAAATGGACATATTTTCCAGCATCTCCGCACTGCTCGGATAATGCCTTGACCACTGCCATTAAGTCATGCTTTGTCTCTGCCTCTATCTCCTTTACCCTCGAAACCTTCACAACCTCGATACTCGCTTTCTCGGAGATGGTATTTGCATCTTCACTGTTTATGTTGCCTACCTTTGCGTGAGCCCTTGCCAGAGCGGCTTCCACATCAAGGAATCTCTGGAGCCTAGCCTCCTCCTCAAAGATCCGCTTCATCTCTTCACTGCCGTACCTGAAATCGATCGGATGTATAGGCATTCCAAATCCCTCTGGTTTTAGGAGTTAACATTCAAATCTTCTCATTTAGTACCTATAAATATCTTCTCAATTATTAAGCAAGTAAAGCAGAAGACAAACAAGGGAAAATTATACCAGATAAATAATATAAAAAACAGGGGCCGCTATGTAAAATAAAATTTAATGTTTTTTTCTTCTGAATCATTTTGATTCAATTTTCATAATATAAAAGAAAAAGGAGGGCGAAAGGAGAGACCCAAGTCGGAGGTGGTGGTGGAATGGGTGTAAAAAAAGCTGTCTTCCTGTATCGCCCTCTTTCTCCCCAAGCTATGAAGCAAGGAGTATCATTTGCTAACAATTCTTGCACTTCCTTCCATTTTCACAGAATACGCTAGCGGTTTTTAGCAGATTTTCATTCTTGTTGATGCAACTTATTATGTCCTCTGCAGGCACATTCTCTTTAATAAATAGAGTTTTCATCTTTTTGGAGGCCTTATACGCAAAATCCCTATCATGAGTGACTACTAAGCAATCAAATTTTGAGGCAAGGTGTAGGATATCATCGTCATTCATTGTAGTGTCCACATCGCCAATGTGGAGGACCCTTCTACCATTGCTCATGGTTT